>JAGWBV010000128.1:7089-7979 GCA_021295715.1 Candidatus Poribacteria bacterium
TCCGAGGGAGTGCTTCTGCTTGAGAATGCTTTTCTCATCGCAAGAAATACGCTATTTCCCCTAAATTGACACCTATGGTACGCCGCAAAACCGCACCTACCGGGCTTGGGGAAAAATTAGAATTGCCGATTTAAATTCTGAATCTGCATACAGATTGTGCTACAAAGGAAGTTCCGAAAAAAATGCCAAAGGTTCAACTCACTGGAAATCAGAGCGACTTTTTGAAAATTGTTGTCGCCGCGGCAGGACGCGGTAATCTCGAAACCGTCCGACAATTGGTCGATGAGCATCCGGCATGGATTCACACCGTCGGTTCGCACGGTCGGACAATGCTGTGGGAAGCGGCATATCGGGGCAAGTTGGAGATGGTTCAATTCCTCCTTGAACGCGGTGCCGATATAAACCTGCCGGGTTGCTACCATATCGAGCATCGCCTTGAGATAACACCGTATTGCGCTGCACGGCTTAAGAGACGCGACGGCGTGGCAGATTATCTGCTCCAGCACGGCGCGACAATCGACATCCATACCGCTGCCTACCTCGGTGATTACGAGGCTGTCCGCTCGCATCTCGATAAGGACACCCATCTCGTCAACAGTGGATACCTTCAGGCAGTGATGCTACCCGCAGGGAAACCGCATAGCTTTGAACATCGCGAAGCGGCGTGGGCAACTCCGCTCTGCTATGCCGTCATGGGCAGAAACCTTGCCATCGTCGAATTACTTATTGCGCGCGGGGCGACAATTACGCCACACAGCGAACACTTGCTGGATTACGCCGTCTCGGAGGATCGGGTGGAGATTGCAAAGTTACTCCTCGAAAATGGGGCGGATCCGAGCAAAGCACCTCGTATCTTGGACGACGGCTCCGAAATGAGTGTGCTACTCAAG
>JAGWBV010000128.1:8080-9548 GCA_021295715.1 Candidatus Poribacteria bacterium
ATATTAATATTCAGAATTATAAAGGGAAAACGGGGTTACATTGTGCAGCAAAGGCGGGTTTTCTCAAAGTTATCAATCTGCTCATTGAGAAAGGTGCGACCGTTGATGCTACCGATAACGATAGCGAAACGCCACTGTTTGAGGCGATCCGATCAACGATAAAGAACGGTGAAAAACAGCGAGCGGCGTTGGAAGCACTGCTCATCAAAGGTGCTGATCCGAACGTTAGGAATCGGAAAAGGCAGACCCCACTACAAGTCGCGCAGCGGATGCGAAGAGCAGATGCGGGAAGAATTGTCGAGTTGCTACAATCATATTATGCAGTTTAACTCACTCGTAAATATAGTGTTAGTATCTGAAATCTCTTAGCCTTATGTGCGGTTACGAGATTCCAGTATCAAAGGAGGATTGTGATGACTGACGAAGAAATTGCCAGACATTCAAAACTGCTCCATCAGGAAGCAAGCGAATTGCTCGAAAAAGAGGGTTTGCTTTTGATGCTCAGGTCTTTTGGGACTACCAGGGTTATCGGAAGTTACGCCTTGGATACAATGACATGGCCCGATATTGACATCAGCATGAATCTACCAAACGAACAAAATGTAGAACTTTTCTTTGAGATCGCTAAGAGAATCGCAACGAAGTTCGAGATAACGAAGATGTCATATTCAAATCACTTCATACGTGGCTTTCCCGGATACGATCACGGGCTTTATTGGGGTACACAACTCCGCTATGCAGAACGGGAATGGAAGATAGATCTCTGGGGATATAACGATACAGACTATCAAACACATATAGCAGAATTCGATAGACTCCACGAACAATTGCGACAGGCAGACCATGTAGCGATTCTACGCATCAAACACGTTATCTGCCAACACCCGGATTATCGCGGGAACGTTTATAATAGTATGGCAATTTATCGGGCTGTCCTTGAAGATAAAGTTGAAACTGTGGATGAATTCAACACATGGCTCGAAAATAATTCGCAAGTCCACACGAAATAGAAAATAGTTTTTAAACCAGAATGCGGACACCTTACACACGCGAAAAACTCATCCAAGACTTTCTTAATCTCGGTATAGCACACGGGGATACACTTTTTATTCATTCATCTTTTAAGAGTCTGGGACCCGTCGAGGACGGCGCTGGCACGGTTATCGCTGCATTAGAAGCAGCGGTCGCAGCCTTTTACCGGGTCTGGAAGAACGCGTCGCCGCGTGGAATGTCGACAAAACGCCGTCTACGGTAGGTTGGCTGACGGAGTTTTTTCGGCAGATGCCCGGCACCCATCGCTCTAACCATTATTCGCACGCCGTTGCCGCCCGCGGGAAAGATGCGAAGACGTTCGTATCCGATCATCTCCGACGCGAAGGCTACCAATCGCCGTGGGATCATTCCCCGTGGGGAAAGACTTACGGCACGCACTCACCGATGTTCCGTGCCTACACGATGAACGCTAAAC
>JAGWBV010000128.1:9641-10872 GCA_021295715.1 Candidatus Poribacteria bacterium
GAACTCGGTGAATTCTGGGAGGGACTTGGTCTGTTGAGAACAGGAAAGGTGGGAGATTCGATGTGTCGGTTGTTTCATATCAAGACGTATGTGGATACCCTCTTGGCAGAGGTTGAGCGCAATCCTGAACCGTATGTGGTATAACGGTTTCTGATACTCGCTTTCTATAGTAATTGGACATCACGGATGAGCGAGGTTACAAACCTCGCCAGCGGTGGGGTAGGGTTGGTGCCTCTTGAGATGTCAGCGAAGGTGGCTCCATACGCGCCACATTGACCAGAAACCGAGAGAAACCCAACACTTTCGTCGTCAAGTGCCCACATCTGTGTCGGTATGAAGTTGGGTTTCGCTGCGGTGTTGAGAGAATATGCCGACAGGTCGGATTTCAGGCGTATTTGGTACACCCGCGTCTTCTTTTTTTCCGCTCTACCCAACCTACGGGAGCCGAATCCTTTTTATAGTAAAGTCCACAATTAAGTGTGCGCTTTCTAAGGGAGCGAGGTTAGGAAACCTCGCCAGCGAGTAGTGTGCGCTTTCTTCGGTTGTGGAAACAGTGCTTACTGCCAACCTGGTCCTCTCGGGGTAAACGACTTAGGCACTCTAAGATAGCCGCCTTTTATGGCACCCCATCTCGTGGGTAATTTGCCTTCTGGCTCGACAGCATACACCCGATCCATTGCCTGGGCAACGCTCCAGATAGCGACCTCATCGACGCGCCCAATGTAATGCTCGCGATCCCCTTCGCTATTGCGTCCAATGGATACAGGAACATCGTTGGTATCAATCTTCCCTTTGGCAGCCCCGTCCACTTCTACTTCACCATCATAGTAAAGTTTCATCTCGCTCCCATCATAGGTGGCTGCGAGATGCGTCCATTCCTTCGGGGGCAAGTTTGAAGTCGCACCATCTCCGATCCGCTTTTCTGTCCCCTTATCAACAGAAATAATAAAACCTGTCTTCCCATTATTACCGCCAAATTCATAGAACCCATAGACCATCCACGGAGCGGTATCGCCTGCCCATGTTTTCACAATAATACGGAACCACTCGGCCGTGAACTCGGTCGGATATACCCAACACATCAAAGTAATTTCATCGGTGATATCCAAAGAATCGGAATCTGGCACTTCAATCCAACCTCCGGCTTCACCACTCAGCTCGACTGCTTGACCAATTTTGCCCTTTACACGCTTTCCTTTGTGAATCGTCCCATCATTTCCATGTTCGGACT
>JAGWBV010000129.1:0-757 GCA_021295715.1 Candidatus Poribacteria bacterium
TGTGTCTGTCCGTTTGTCTTTGCTGAGAAGGTCACCGACAGTAACGTACCCGTACCGGTGACACCGTCTCCGCTGAGATTCGCTGAACTGAGACCTCTGATTCTCCCAGCGGTGTTATCAATTGTTCCTCTTTGGAAGAAGGTCGTTGCCCCTCCTGTTTTCAGAAATCTACCTTCGTTTACCTCAATTGCCTTGAGTGCTGCAGCGTCGAATGCAATATCAAATTGCCATCCCGCTAAATCGGGCACGTTCTCTGCGCTAATATCAAGGGTAAACGTATCGCCGACATGGATTGCAGGCTTGGAAAAGGTGTATCCAATACCGGAGTTTGCCACTGTATATTCTGTCCCCGGTTCAAACCCAAAAAAGCCCTGACCCTCACTGCGAAGTGCGACAAATAAGACATTTTTTCCCTGCTGAAGTGTCACAGGGTACGTATCCGTATAATCAGTGCCCCGCCTTTGATAACGCGCATGCTCGTGAATCAAAGTTCCATTGAGCCAGACTTGGAGCTCGAAGTAGCCACCGACATATAGTGTTGTTGCCTGTTCTCGTGGCGAAAATAGGAGCACAGATCCGTAGATGGCACCGTCAGGAGCAGGAGGTTTCAACATATCCGCCATCCGCCCCGTAGTCGGGAGTTTGTGGGAGGTCCACACGCTATTGCCGATAGATTGTCCCTCTGTTGCCCCCTGGACAGCAATCTCTGCCTCTGTCACTTTCCCACCAGTTACTTCCGATAGTAAATCTCTCTGCA
>JAGWBV010000129.1:859-9684 GCA_021295715.1 Candidatus Poribacteria bacterium
CGGACCCCATCCAAAGGTGAAAAATCGGATATCTGGTTTTCCCTAAGATCCAACCACTTCAGATTGGGTAATGCTGATAATGCCGATATGTCTGAGATGTTGTTATGCCCAAGGTTTACCCGTTCCAAGGTGGTGAGCTTCTCTAAAAATGAAAGATTAGAGATTCCGCAGTTGGGTAGCCATAGTTCTTTTATAGCTGTCAATCCTGATAGGGGAGATACATCCACTTTACCACCGCCTTCAATATCTATCTTTGCGAGTTTTGGTAACTTTGTTAGCGGCGATAAGTCAGGAACAGGTTCACCCAAACCCCAGTAGAAAACAGCATCCAAGTTGATTAATCCTGCGAGGGGCGATAGATTACCGGGTGCTTCAACCCTCACCCTTATCCCAGTGAGGCTTTTTAAATTCGCAACGGGTGAGAGATCTGAAATTGGGTTCTTATACATAGATAACCAATGTAAGTTTGTTAATCCTGATAGTGGTGAGATGTCCGAAATCTCATTATTATATATTGCGAGTGATCCTAAACTTTTTAGTTCCCTAAGTGGTGAAATGTCCGAGATCATATTCCCTGCCAATCCCAGTCGGCCCAGTTGGGTTAACCCCGCAATCGGAGAAAGGTCGGATATCAAATTAGCCTTAATTTCCAAAGTTTCCAGATTTGTTGCGAACTCAAGTCCCCTCAAATCCCTAATCTCCATTCCGCTCGCATCAAGGCGTTCTAATGTTGCCATCTCCGCCACTGTAATAGTAGACCTCGGTGCTTTGCCAAGAGCCTCTGCAATCGCCGCACGCAAGTTCGGGTCGGGGAAGTGAACAGACTCGCCAGGAATGAGTTCCTCCCGAGGAGCAACTGGCTGAACACCACTGCTGTCAGGTGAACTCAGCGTGGCAACGATTTCACTGAAATTCGATGTCCATGTATCCCTTTTCACGCTGCCGCTCGCACTTGTTAGCACACCTAATCCCAAGTTTTTTAGACTCGCATTCTCACGAATCTTTCGGAGGAACGTCTCGATTTCCAAATCAACTGCCGCGGCAGCATGTGCTGCATCAAGCGGTCTTTGAAACGCCTCGTAGAACCGCTGAACCGGCTCAATGCCCCCAAATACATCGCCTGACGCTTCAAGTGCTTGACGGTAACGCGCCGTATCTTTCTCTACATGCGCAGCCATCACAGATCGCTCCGTATAGAGTCGCAAGGCACGCGCTTTGTCAAACGGTGGATTTGGGTTCTGCTTGACGACTGCCCGCACCTGATCTTCAAATTCCTTCATCCCCTCGGTATGACATCCAATACAGGAGAGTCCGTTGCGGACAGTCGGATCGCTCGCTGCGGGATTGGATACGATGCTTATCGGTGCCGCATCCAGACGATTGCCTCCCGCATCTACCAGATAGTACGCCTGTAAGCCATTCGGAAGGTTGAAGATAATCTCACCACCGTCGTGCGTGAATGATAACGGATGCGTAAAGATATTCTGTGTCCCGACACTCCCAGCAAAGTCGTAGCTTTTCCAATACGCGCCATACCGTGAAGTGTGTCGCTCAACAACGCGGTTGTTGCTTGAGACACCCGAATCGCTGAACCCCGCACGCCAGACGCGTCTGCCCGCGGCGTTCCGAGTATTTTCAACCACATTTACTTCCAATCGAGTTTCCAGTTCACGGTCCGTCTCGGGGAGTCCCAAAATGTCGTGGTAGAGGGGTGGTAAAGAGGCAGTCGCCAGAAACCAATCCACATGAATGAACGGCACCTCGCACGCTAACTCCTCCCGCAAAATCGTCAGTTTTTCACGCAGACTTGTCTGTGTTGGTGCCTCAAACTCAATTTTGTAGGGATATACCTGTTCAATCTGTGTCCACCTGTTGGTTCCTATTTCCCATTCATAATCGCGGAGATCAATATAGAAAATCGTCTCTTGATGACTTCGCGTCCCCAGGAGAGACTGTTCACGAGTTTAGAGAGTGCCCGTTGATAGGCGTGGCGTGCTTCCGCACTTTCGCCAGCGTTATAGAGATGCGTCATCGTGAAATAGCGTGTGAAGGCGCGATCAAAGGGGGACAGCGAGTTGATATGCTCCTCAATTGTATCCAGCATTTCTTTAGGCGTAATGAAGGGTCCATCTGCTTCAGAGGTGCTTTCCCAACTCGGTGCGCCTGCTTGAATCCAATTACCGATGGTTATAATGGCGGCGGTGGGAAGTCGGGGTTGACCCTGCGGCATCCGTTTTGCCAAATCTTCTTCAAAGAGTCGTCTATAGAGTTCGGATTCTATAGCAGGTTTTCCCGGGACAACCACCCCTGTTTCGATGAGTGATGTGTGCTCAATGATGAGCTGCTCAGTGTAGGCACCGTGTTCCCCATGGCAGTTGAGGCAGTTTCGTTCAAAGATCGCATACGCCTGTTGTGCAAGATTCTGCTGGGCATCAACACTGTGAGAGTTGCCCAAAATGACGGTCAACAGCGAAACGAATGTAATAAAAATCTTCCAGTTTTTCATGTATTTTCCTCCTTAGCATTTACGATGGCGACGAGATCAAGGACGTTGACTGCACCATCGCCGTTGACATCGGTTGGTGATGAAACCTACTTCAGGAAAATCTCACCGTCTAAATCCGGGACAGTGTGTGATATGCCAGTGATATCACTGGCGACACCCGTCGCAGATTCTATTAGTTGAATCGTCTGTGCTTTCCCACTGCGGTTATAGACTGCCCAGCCGTTGGTAAACTCTCGGATGAATAACCCGTCGCGTCCTCCATAGAGTTGTCCTTTTTCACTTACTGGCTGATCGAGATCGGCATCCCAGAAATCATACCAGTAGTGCTGATGCGTATGATCATGAGATTCACCTCGTGCGTGTTCGTCTGGATGTCCTTCCCAAATCGGATACTGATGTGTGTGGATTAGTGATGAAATACCCGTTACGTATGAAACATAACCGTCTGAATGCGTTAAACTCAAAGTCGTAAAGACCCGCATTCATTGCCGGTTACGCTGCGAATCTAAAGGTTCCTCAGCAAGTCCCCAACCTTCTAAAGAATTAATCTGTGGAGATCGAAGGTTTTCTTCTGACCATAGCAAAGTGCTTTCAATTTCTTGAAGTTCGCGATGGGTGTAACCTTCTGGATGATGGTATCCCGTTTCCATGAATGTGCCATTGACATAGGGAGCTGAGTGTGGAATTTTAGAGTGAAGACCGTTGACAATAATGAGAAAATCATCTCTAACCACTTCACGGATTTTCTGTAGTATTGAAACTTTCGCATCAATCCTGTCGCTTTGATAAAAGGGTGATAACGCCTGGTCATCTTGCCACCAATCTAAAAAGATGCCATCATAGATACCACATTTAGCGACTTCAACAACCTGCTTCACAAAGAAGTCTTGTACGCTCGGGTGTGTATAATCAATAAGCAATTCATGCCATCCTTCATCTTGTATTCTATTTCCTGATTCATCTCGCAACCAGTACTCCCAATCATCAGGATAAGGATATACACTTGGGTCCACACCATAGTAATAAATCCCGACGAGAAAAATCATATTTGGATTCTCTTTGAGCATCTTATCCCGCTGTTGCTTTGCTGCCTGGAAATCCCCAGAGATTGTCATTCCTGTAGGGCTCCAACGCCAATGAAGTCCAAACATAAGGGAATGGAAATATAGGTCGTGATAGACTAATCTTTCATCCCATAAGAGCGTTGGTCGATTGATGATGTTGTGCCAAGCGGCCAAAACGGATGGATACTCGCGATCGGTGATCCGATTACGGGTCGGAATCCCTGGGATATTACAGGTAGGGTCATAGAGAAATTCCGTCAAGTTGGATGTCGGGACAGATGAAATATCGACCGCCCAGTTGTTGTTAATCCTAAGTCCCCGAAGTTTTGTTAATCCGGCGAGCGATGAAAAATATTCGATGCGATTGTGGTCGAGCTGTAAATCCTTTAGGTTCAAAAGCCCAGCAAGGGCAGAGATGTCAACGATCTCGTTATTTGATAGATGCAAAGTTTCTAAACTGACTAACCCCGCAAGTGGTGAAACGTCTACGAACCTGTTTTCATAGACTTTCAATGTCCGAAGGTTATGTAGGTTTGCCAGTGGTGTGAGATCCGAGATTTCGTTGGGCGCGAGATGTAGAAACTTAAGATTGATAGCGTGTTCTAAGCCCACAATACTTTCTATGCCGCCATAAATACTGATTAGTTGTTCAAGATTCTGAAGATGTGCTATCTCCAACCGAATATTGCCAAGTTTGAGTTCAGATTTGATAGCCCGACGTAAATTGCCATCTGGCATCCATTCCTCGGCTTTTTCTGGATGCGCCGGTAATCCCGTGGTTGAGACAGACTCAGATCCCTGTAAGCCAGTCCCAGTTCTTTTATTTAACGCCGTAGCCCTGCCCGCTTGATTTCGCAGTGCCGGTTTCGCGTCGATCTCAAGAACAACAGGGGCTTCAATGATTGCAATGGTCGGTTCGGATTGTGCCTCGAAACTATACGGTTTCTGAAAACGGGCGAGGTATTGATTGCTCGTGCCAAGGAGTAATGCGAGCAGAAGGAAAGCGGTACCGAAAGCGATCCATAGAATAACGGGTTTTGGCGTTGTTTGCGGTGTTGGCTTCACATCGGCGACCCGCTGCATAATGTTTTGGCTTATACTCGCCGGTATCTGCACGGTGCTGAGCACTTCTTGAACAAGGAGTTCTTTTTCCTCTTGTAACCGCTTCCGTGCCCGATACATCCGATTATGAATCGCGCTTGCAGAAACGCCCAAGAACTTACTAATTTCTTTCACCGTCATTTCGCCAAGATAGAAAAGCGTCATGACTGTCCGTTCACTCTCAGGGAGTTTTTCGAGAAGTGTTTTGACGATAGCACGGCGACGCTCAGTGATTTCTGTCTGCCGTTGTTCCGATACGTGATGGGTATAAGAGGATTTCTCGACTTCTTCCATAGGAGTGTCCTCCAACGATTGTATCGTAAGATTTTTCTGCCGCATCCGATCAATACAAAGCCGATTCGCGATGACATACAGCCACCCAGAAAATTTATAGGGGTCCTTGAGTGTCGGGAGTCTTTTGTATACCTGAAGGAATGTATCTTGTGTAATCTCCTCGGCATCGTGGAAATCGCCGATCTTCCGCCACGCGAGGGCGTGAACACTTTTCTGGTGCTTTTGAACCAAGACATTAAACGCTACTTCATCGTCTGATAATATTCTTTGAATGAGTTGAACATCGCTGTCTTTCTCCACGAAGTGTCCTCCTAATGAACAGTTCGGGTGTGTCCGTATCCGCCAAAAGGCTTAATCAGATGCCGAATTCTGTTAAATTACGCAGGACGATACGGTTCATACCCTCTATTATTAAAGACGAAATTTTGGGTAGGAAATTCGCATAATTTTAAAAAAATAAAAGAAATCAAGGTTTTTTAGAAGTCATTCTGCGGATATCGGGTTCTGAATGCAGGATAAACCCCGATTGCGGAGGGAAAACTCACGGTGGGTGTTCCTGAAAGACATTTGGGCACTTTTGAAAGAATTTTTCGAGAAATAGGAGTGGTTACAGGGATGCCTTGGAAAAATAGTGATGTGTTAAATTACGCTAACGGCTGGATTTCTCCCAACACTTCATATCATTCCGACGCTCGGGGGGTGAGAACTAATGTCATTCGACGATCTTCAGTTAAGTATCGGTTGACGACGCTGGCGACATCAGCCGTGGAGACATCGGCGAATGCACTTGCAAGTTTCGATAAATTATGGCCATACTGATATTCCATTGTTCCCCAACTCACAGCGAACTGGAGGAGCATCAGGGACTCTGGCACGTTCTCAGGTTTATATTGCATGAGCGTCTCCATGTCCGGCGGTGCACTGAGCTCCTTGGAAAGGGATTCGGCAATCATTGGAACCTGCGTGTTGTTCTCCGGTTGTTTTAACGGGGTCATCAACTGCCGTACCTGCTGCTTAACCTTTTCTATATCTGTGTCCGGCTTGAGTGAAGTACTGACATGTAAGCATGCCTGTTTCGGGGTGATCAGGTCAATATCACAGACTTAAACTTTCGGAGGTAGTGGGTGAACAGGGCAACAGCCTCTGTATCTTGGCGTTCAGGTGAAAACATATAAACACCATTGCCTTCTCTTTCATAGGAAAGCGCGTATAGTCCGCTTGTCTGCCGACCAATTGCTATAATCCCAGAAGCCTTGCCACCGACCCGGGGAGATATCCCAGTTGAACCTGTAGAAATGGCGATAAGTCCAACAGCAGCGTAATTTCCAAAAGCAAACACCCCCACAGATGTTACACCAATCGCGATGATCCCACAAGATACGCTGCCAATGGCAATGACACCAAAAGAAACAGCACCAATCGAAACAAGTCCGAAAGATACCGCTCCGATAGAAACAATACCGGATGTGATTGCTCCAAAAGTTATGTTACCCAAGAGAGGTCCCCACGAGTCCCAAACGCGTAGAAATGGCGTAATGTCGATTTTGAGGAGTTCCAAATATTTCGCTATGCCGTACGCCAAGGCAGGCAAAAAAGCCAGAATCCATAGGATTGCTACCAATATATGCCACTTCAGGACATACGCGTCAAACGTTTTTTTGAAAATTTCCGGGTTAAAGGTTTTTTCCATCTTTTTTCTCCTCCAAATGTTAGGTCGTCAGACATTAAACGAAACGATTATGTTCCCCTTTGATTGATTATCTAAAGACGTAATTTTGGTGCATAAAACGTGCATAATCTGAAAAAAAATGAAAAATTCCTATTTTTTACCAATTATCCTGGGGGGATCGGGCTCCATGCACATGATAAACCACCGATTATGTAAAGTGTGAGAGTGTAAGCACACAATTCTGTAACGTTGCTGTGTGCTTACACTTAAATGTTGAGAAATGGGGTCGGGGTCGGGAAGAAATACAGGACTGAAATCCTTAAGATAGAGCGTCAGTCGGTTTTCTCTGAAATCAATGCTACGCGTGAAGGTGCTATTAGGAATATTGAGCTTTTTGAGGCGTTCTGAATTAAAAATAGGCTTCTAACTTCGCGCGTGCGTTTGAGACACCTTCAATAATCGGTTGTGGCGTTTCCGCCTTCAATCCCAAGTAGATAAGCATAATCTCCTCAGCGTAGCCGACACGGTCTATCTCCTTACAGATAGCCGAAAAATCCATTTCTGGTGCCCAAAACGGCTCGCTTCCTGTCTTGGAATCCACTCCACAGTTGAAATAGACACTCAACAATCGCTCTGATAAGGTTTGCAAGGCGACAACTGGATCGTCTCCACCGCGATGAAAATGGTACGGGCTGTAGTAAAAACCGAAGTTTTCGTTGGAGATCGCAGTGAGGATGTGTTGCGTGCGTTCCAAGTTGTAAGCCAGACTCCCTTCGTGCGCGTAGAGCATAAGGGTGAGATTACGAGCTGCTGCTTCTTCGGTGACCGTTTTGAGATGATCAATGATCGTTTCAATCTCGCTAGCAGTGGCGTCTTCATTCCCGCCACTCGCGATGCTAACTAATGGAATGGAAAGCCTTTGGGCAGTATCGAGAATTTCGATTAACGCCTCAAGTCCGTCTGGCGCGTCAACCCGCGCCGTACTCAACATAGATTTGAAATTGAGTCCGGTCTCCTCTCGGAGAGCGGCGATCGTTTCGGTGTCCACAGCCGAAAAATGGGCTTGGGAGAGTTCAATAGCAGATACACCAACTTTGGGAAACTCGCCTGCGAACTCACTTAAGCTAAAAGAAGAGAATGGAAGGGTACTTGCACAATAGGTTCTCATTTTTTAATTTATGGCTCCTGGACTGCACTCCATTACATTACGTGCAGGTTCTTGGTGGAGCACACGTTCCTTTTAGAGTCGGACGTGAGTTTCATCAAAAACCACCGCGTAACGAAATGGAGCGGCGACCAAAGTTAATAATCCTGAAAATCCTTGAATCCTGAAAATCCTGATTCAGACAATGAAATACTCAATGTACAGAAACCTCGAAATCCGTGTAATCCGCGATTCAGACAATTTCCACTGATCGCTGACTGCTGATGGCTCCCCGCTATTTACCCATCGCCTTGAGTGCCTTCAGGCAGCGTTCGACAGCCTCAAGTGGTGGGAAGGCATCGCTTTCATATTCAACGATATACCATTTCGTGCCACCGGTGGTTTCGCAGACCCGAAAGATCTCATCCCACGGCACACTGTCTTCGCCGATAACAGGACGGAAACCGGCGTGCCTGTCTACCTCGCCCAATGATTCAGTGTAGGGTTTGAGATGGACGGTGCCAGCGCGCCCCGGGTACCTCTCCAGAATGCCGGCGAGATCAGCACCACCAGATAACGCATTGCCCATATCCAGTTGCATCACGACGCCTTCATTCGTGTTACCGAAGAAGGTGTCCCACGGTAGTTCGCCATCCAATGGCGTAAACTCGACATGGTGGTTATGGTAGCCTGTCACCATACCGTGTGCGGCGAGTTTATCAGCGATTCCATTGAAAGTATCTGCTAACTTCAACCAGTCCGCCCGCGATTGACGCAATTCGCCTGGAATCCCCGGAACGATGACATAAGGGTTTTCCAAAACCTTGTTGAATTCGATTGTTTCATCGAGGGTATCTTCTTGGACGAGGTTGAAGGGTGTATGCCAACCGCAGCAGACTAAGCCGAACTCGTTGAGTAAGCCTTTCAACTCTTCTGCGGAATGTTGCGGTGGACCCGCGAATTCAACGCCTTCATATCCCATCTCGGCGACCGCTTTTATCGTGCCGCGGACATCTTCTGCCAACTCATTTCGGACGGAAAACAGTT
>JAGWBV010000130.1:0-1325 GCA_021295715.1 Candidatus Poribacteria bacterium
ACTGACGACCGCATCAACTTCAGTTGATGGAAGTCTTTTAGCCATCTCTTCAATTTGGACAATTACTTCTGTTGTTTCTTGTATTCCGTAGGAAGGCGGCATCTCGGCTTGGACATAAAATTGGGGGAACTCTTCACCGGGGAAGAGTTCCCTGTCAAGAACATAAAATGCCCCAATGCATGCAACCAATCCGAAGAAGAGCACACTCCCTACAAACGCATATCGGTGTCGAATGGTTATTTTCAGGATCCTAACATATCGGTTCCGAATTAATTCAAAAAACATGGCAAACCACACGAAAAAGCCGACAATGCGAACACCGAGGGTGAAACCCCTCGGAGACTCGGTTCGGAGATTTTCAAGCCCGCTGCGTCCTGTGCGAATTTTCGTTCTTCCCCATTCAGAGACGTGTGCTGGTAAAATTACAAAGACTTCAAAAAGAGATGCTATCAACACCAGAATCGCCATAACCGGCACGATCCGCATAAACTGTCCAGTAACACCAGACATAAACATCAACGGTCCAAAAGCACAGATTGTCGTCAAACTTGCCGCTACAACGGGCCAACCGACCTCTTCTGCGCCGCGGATAGCGGCAACTTTCGGGGATTCACCTGCCTCAATATGCCGATAGATATTTTCTATGACAACAATAGCATCATCAACGACAATCCCTACGACTAAAATAAGCCCAAACAAGGAGACACCACTGAGCGTATAACCCGCAATGGACATAAACCAAAATGTTGCCATGAACGCTACCGGTATACCGAGTGCCGCAAATAGTGCATTCCGCCATCCAATGAAGAGAAGGAGCATTAGCACAACAAGCACCAAACCGAAAAACGCATTTGTTTCAAGAATTCCCAATCGTTCTTTGAGAACAACCGAATAGTCATTAACAACCGTCAACTCAGCACCTTCGGGGAGATTCGTTCTCCGATTGTCGACTAATTCTCGAAGTTTAGCAACTAATGCGATTGTGTTTCCCTCAGTTTTCTTTTGCACACTCAGGCTAATCGAAGGTTGTCCATCAATTCGCGATAGCGTTCGCTCCTCCTCGTAGGTGTCAGAGATCGTTGCAACATCTTTCAGACGGAGAAGCCTACCTATCGGCTGAACAGTGATGAGCGTTTCGCCAATAGCGTCCAAATCGGTGAATTCTCCCATCGTTCGGACCATGAATTCTGTGCCTCCCAGTTCCATGGTGCCAGCCGGGAGATTCAAGTTGTTTGTTCCCAGTGCCGTAATGACCGCTGAAATTGGGAGTCGATATGCCTTCAATCGATCCGGGTTCACCTCAATCCATATTTCCCTCTCACGGA
>JAGWBV010000130.1:1370-17542 GCA_021295715.1 Candidatus Poribacteria bacterium
GCGTTTCCGCAATATTTCCACCTACAACAATCGTCAAAATAGGAAAACCAAATGAGATATCAAATTCTTCGACCCTCGGATCATCTAAAATCTCCTCTGGCAACTCATTTACCTGCTCAACAGCGGTGCGTAGGTTTTCAAGTTCCTTGTCAAAATCCCGGTCGTTTATCTCCTCAAAATCGACAAAGATAACAGAACGCCCCTCTGAAGAGGTAGAAAACAATAGGTCCACTTTGTTGACGTTCTCCTCAACAGCATCTTCAATAGGAGCAGTGACAAGCTTTTCAACTTCTTCTGGAGATGCTCCTGGATATAGTGTTGTCACAACTGCGCTCTGGACTGAGACTTCTGGGGTGAGTTCCCGTGGTAGGTTTATCCATGCGTACAACCCAAAAACGATGATTATAATCATCAGGAGATTCGCTAAAACAGGGTTGTTTACGGATATCTTGGGGATGGACATGGGGATCCGATTTTACGGGCATTCGGGCGTAAAGCCCAATCCTTTAGGTTTGGGATATAGGTTTCCCGCAAACGACTTAACTGTTTCAAAAAAGATTTGACATTCACCTAAAATTTAGTATAATTATACTAACACTCTGGACACCGCTTTGACCCCCAACACTCGTTGGGGAGGTGTCCGCTTCGGTCAAAGGAAGTCAAAAAGTGTTGAGTGTGATACCACTCTAAAAACATATACTGGGTAGTTCACGCGTAATTGAGCGAAAGCTTGAATCGGAGCAGAGGTGAAAGTCTGCACGTTGTATTGCTACCCCCTTTCTAACGTTTCTCTCCATTTGAAGAGAGGTAGGCGGGGATAGCCATGAAAGTTTTCGCATGATGTGCCTAAAGGGATTTTTCACCCTTTGGGTAATCGCCTACGGGTGGAGCGAAAATAAGACGGTCGACTCTATGAGAAAACCGCAGTCGCTATGAAATCGAAGCCCATGCCTTTAGGCGTTGGGTGCTATCACTATGCGGGATTTGGGGCTTAGTGTTGACATGCAGATGTTTCGTCTACAAGGCAAAAAGTGTATAAGGCGAGGTTAGAAACCTCGCCTTATCATTTTCTAATCGTCAGCCGGGACCGCAGCACCGAATAGGTCTTCGTCTGAAACGGTTCGGAAGCGTTCTTCCGGATTTCTCAGGACGAGTCCACGCAGATCTGTTGTGATCGCATAAAGCGCAGGCATCACAAAGAGCGTCATCGTCGTTGCAAGTGAGAGTCCGAAGATGATGGTATATGCCATCGGCATCCAGATCGGTGATTTGCCGCCGAGACCGACTGCCATCGGAATGAGTCCGATAACTGTCGTCAGCGAGGTGAGAATAATCGGACGTAATCGGACATACCCACCTTTCAGGATCGCATACCACTTGTTGTGACCCCGTTCTCGGTATGAATTGATGAAGTCGATGAGCACAATAGAATCGTTCACCACAATTCCAGAGAGCGCGACGATCCCAAACATCGCGACCATACTAAGCGTCGCATTGGCAAGCAGGAGCCCAACCATCGCACCTATCATCCCGAACGGGACAGCGAACATAATGATAATCGGTTGTATAAACGATTTGAATTGCGCGCCTAACACAACATAGATTAACAACAGCCCAACAATGAACAATTTCCACAACTCGGAAAAGGACTCTATAATCTCATCGAAAAGCCCTCGAAAATCGAGTTGATATCCCGGATATAGAGATTCGACATTAGCGAATGTACCGATTAATGCCTGATTTACCGTAAACGGTGTGGTTTTTGCCCTATCTACGGAGGCATAAACTGTAATCGCCCGTTCACCGTCAAATCGGCGGATATCAGAATAGCCTTTCTCCTCTGTGATATCCGCGACATCCTTGAGTGGAACAATCGCACCGGTAGGGGTTGCGATTAACAGATTGTTAAGTTCTGCAAAATTAGTGAGGGTATCTTCTTCATATTTGACGATGACATCAATCGCCTCGTCTGCTTCGCGATAAGTTGTCGCTTTGGCTCCCTCAATAGCAGTGCGCACTGTTTGGGCAATCTGGAATGTGGTTAACCCGTACTGATGTGCCTTTTCCGGTTTCAGGTAGATACGCAGTTCGGATTTACCCGTACGAAAGTCATCTCGAATGTCGTAGACACCGTCCATTTGCGAGAGGGATGCTTTAAGGGTATCACTGAGTGCAATAAGCTGTTCAAATCTCGGTCCCTTTACTTTCACTTCAACGTCTTGTCCTTGTGGAGGACCGCCTTCCTGTGTGATGAAATTTAGTTCTTCAATTCCACTAACAGTTGTAGTTTTCGTCCTCAGTTCTGCGATGATGTCATCTACACCGCGAGTGCGTTCCTGTTTTGGTGTGAGCTCAACAATAACCTCCCCGAAATTTGACCCATAGGTAACGCCTTCCATCATACCCGAGGTCGGTGTATGTAAACCGATGTTGCTGACGATTGCAGCGACTTCACTTGACGGAAGTGTTTTGGCGGCTTCTTCAAGTTGCGCAACGACGGCTGTTGTCTCCTGCATGCCATAAGAAGGTGGCATTTCGGCTTTGACGTAGAATTGTGGGAAATCTTCACCGGGGAACAATTCCTTGTCAAGAACTACAAACGCGCCAAAGCAGGCGATTAAGCCGATAAAGAGGACGCTCCCTACAAAGGCATACCGGTGACGAATCGTTACTTTCAAGATTCTCACATACCGGTTCCGAATAAGGTCAAAAACCGTGCCGAACCACGCAAAAAATCCGATGATATAGGCACTGAGGGCAAAGGTATTCGGTGATCGAGTGCGGATATTTTCAAATCTGCTCCGTCCTGTCCGGGTTTTCGTTTTACCCCACTCGGCAACGTGCGCAGGTAAAATCACAAACACTTCAAAAAGTGAAGCCAATAGAACGAGAATCGCCATGATTGGCACAACCCGCATGAACTGACCCGCAGTGCCAGACATGAACATCAAGGGACCAAACGCGCAGATTGTCGTCAAACTGGCGGCTAAGACCGGCCATCCAACCTCTTCCGCACCGCGAATAGCCGCGACTTTCGGGGATTCACCTCTCTCGATATGTCGATAAATGTTCTCTATCACGACGATAGCATCGTCCACAACAATCCCTACAACTAAAATAAGTCCAAACAGGGAGACACCGCTGAGGGAGTAGCCACCCACAGACATAAACCAGAAGGTTGCCATGAACGCTACCGGTATCCCAAGCGCAGCGAATACGGCGTTCCGCCATCCGATAAAGAGAAGGAGCATTAACACAACGAGCATCAAACCGAAAAACGCATTTGTTTCAAGAATCCCCAGTCGCTCTTTAAGAATAACCGAATAGTCGTTGACCGCTGTCAATTCGGCACCTTCAGGGAGATCGCTTCTTCGTTTTTCAACGAGTTCCCGAAGTTCGGCAACCAATGCAATGGTATTTCCCTCGGTCTTTTTTTGGACACTCAAACTAATGGACGGGGCTCCATAAATACGGGATAAGGTTCTCGCTTCTGCGTAGGTGTCCGAGACGGTTGCGACATCCTTCAAGCGCAACGGTGTACCCGTCGGTTGAACGGCGATGATAGTCTCACCGATTGTGTCGGGGTTCGCGAATTCACCCATTGTCCGCACCATGAACTCCGTGCTACCAAGCTCCATCGTGCCAGCAGGGAGATTCAAATTACTGGCACCAAGTGCCGTGATGATAGAGGCAATGGGAATATGATACGCCTTCAACCGATCGGGATTCACCTCAATCCATATTTCCCGCTCACGGAGACCTGCGATTCGGACGGAGGCAATGTTTTTGATGTCTAAGATGTCGTCCTTAAGGTTTTCAGCAACATCCCGCATCTGCGTTTCCGAAATGGTGCCGCCCACAACAATCGTCAACATCGGAAAACCAGAGGAGACATCCAATTCTTCAACTTTCGGATCGTCCAAAATCTCTGCTGGTAGTTCGTTCACCTGCTCTACAGCAGTGCGTAGGTTCTCAAGTTCTTTGTCGAAATCTCGGTCACTCATCTCTTCAAAATCGACGGAGATCACAGATCTACCTTCCGAAGAGTTAGAGAACAGCAGATTGATTTTGCTGACATTTTCCTCAATAGCGTCTTCAATAGGGGCGGTGACGAGTTTTTCAACTTCTTCCGGGGATGCTCCCGGATACAGCGTCGTTACATTCGCGCTCTGCAATGCGATTTCTGGGGTGAGTTCTCGGGGTAGGTTTATCCATGCATACACCCCGAAAGCGATGATGATAATCATTAACATATTCGCTAAAACAGGATTGTTCACGGACATTTTGGGGATGGACATGACGGTAGAATTTCTCCTTATCCTTCGGCTTTATACTCCGTAAGCACATTTAAGCGTTGTCTTTTGAAACGATTCGGTTTTGATTAAGAACTGCTTTCGGGGCAGTGCTTTCGCCACCCCATTTTATATAGGACTTACGCAGGTTCCCGCTCTTTTGTAGCATGATGCACGTCGCATCTGGGCGAGTACGCCGCAAAACTTTTAGTTTGGGTTTCCAAGGATATTGACTGATAAAGTCAAAATTGCGTAAGTCCTGTTATAGTAAAAATACGGTTACTTAGACATTGCGGATAGGCGAAGATACAATCCTCGCCAGCCGCTGTCCGTGTGTTTTTGTTATTGACTCGCTTTGAGAGCACCCCATGCCGTCGTTAACTTGCTATCTGCGTCGACTGACATGGGTTCAATCCCTTCGCCTTCAATGGAGAGTGTGTCAACAAGAAATGTAACTGTTTGACCACCCCAACTGTTCATGAAGCCGATACCGACGCGCTCCACATCAAATTTGTGATTCCACGTCTTGTCTCCAGAGAGGGTCCACTCATCTTTTTCACTTTCGCGATAGTAACCAGAGAACAGATCGTCCTCTTTGACAATCTTGAGATGAAGCGGGACATCAAAACCTGTCTGGAAGTGTCCTTTGTCTTGCCAACCTCCTTGGACCATGCTACCAATGAGAGTTTTTTGTGGCTGATTGGCTTCGCCACCAAACAGCAGACACGCATAGTTCAAGTCGTCGTCGCTATAAAGGAAAATACCGATCCATGAGTCTGCAGGGGTATCCGGTTCCGTGGAAAAAATGCCGCTCACTATTATGTCTTTCGCCGCGCTTTTCGGAATTTCCCGCTCGAGCATCGGTTTGTCAGGGGTCGTGTGTCCCCATCCGCCCTTCGGATTGGTCATCTGTAGGAAGCCATCTTTGACTTCTAAGGTTGTAACCTCGTCGCGATAATCGCGGAATTCCCACTCTTCAACGAGTTCGTTACCGTCAAACGGATCCGTCCATACATCAGCGGAGACTGCTCCGATGGTGCTGCACAACAAAATTCCGCATACGAGAATCATAGACAATTTCATAGCCAAGTCCTCCTTTAAATCTTCATTATAGCATGCTGTAAGACAGTATCGCAAGGAAGATTTCAGCAGGAACTGAATCTGTAATCTGCGCTTCACTTCCAAGCATCTTGAATTAATAGGACAGACATCTTTTATATCCGTTCGGCTTTAACCCGAATTACCGATTCGCTTTAATCGCACCCCATAAGCAATATTCGGTAAATTGCCTTCAGTCTCATAAATTATAACACGCGCCACACCGCTATAACAAGTGATAGACCCCCGAATGAATTCGGGGGCTTCCGCAAAAGTTAAGCAGAAGCATTTGTGGATTTGAGAAGCGGACTGGACGCTTCAACGGAGATGCCGACAATCCTGTTGAACAGGACAATCGGTCTGACGACTCCTAAGCCAAAGGAAGCTATCCCTTCCTTGAGAATGTTCATCGCAGCGTTCTGGTCGCGGTCAAGGTGTGTATGACACTCTGGACACGTCCAGTTCCTATCTGCGAGCGTGAGGTTATCATTTTTATGTTGACACACAGAACAGCACTTACTTGTCGGAGACCAGCGGTCAATCTTCAACACGGAGCGAATCCGTTTTTTGGATTGGTGTTTGAGTTTCTGCATGAACTCACCGAAGGCAAGGTCAGAGACTTGTTTTCCCCAAAGGGCTTTCATACCCCGAAGGTTCAGGTCTTCAAAGAACAGAATATCAAACTTTTTGCACAGCTCTATCGCAAGTTTCCAATGGTGGTCTGTTCTCTGATTGGCAGTTTTCTTATGGATACGGGCAACGTTCTTGCGTTCCCGTTCTCTGTTGTTACACCCTTTGACTTTCCGAGAATGTGACTTTTGTGCTTTCGCCAACTTATCCGCGTTGTGTGTGTAGAACATCGGAGAACCGTAGCGTTCACCGTCACTGCCAGTCAGGAAGTCTTTGATTCCAAAGTCGAACCCTTCAGCTTTACCTGTCTTGGGTTCATATTTGACTTCGCTATAGTCTTCTGTGAGGGTGATATACACGTCTCCGAGGGCATCCCTTGTAACCTGAACACGTTTGATGTCGCCTTGTATCGGACGGTGTAAGGCGAACCGATACCAACGTCCGTTTAATCGGATTTGATACGTCGGGTGATTTCTTTGGTTTTTCTGCTTCGGTAGCAAATACGCAATCTTGACCTGTTCACCGCTAAAGGTCATCCCTTTGTGTTTTTTACATGATTTGAACTGCGGGTGACCTCTACCGAGTGTTTTCATTTCACGAAAACTTTGTGCTAATCGTTTCAAAACATTTTGCAAAGCCCACGAGTACGGGATATTCCACTGTTGATACTTCTCAAGTTTCTTGAGTTTCGTCAAATGGGAAGACATTTTGCCATACGAAAGCCCTTTACCATAGCGTCGGTAATATCGCATACACAACGCAAGGAAGTGGTTACGCACAACGCCACAGATATTGAGTTCGTCATGCAGATATTTTAGCAACCTGTCTTTGAAAAGTTTATGTTTTGTGTTTCGCATGGACTGTCAGGTATCAGGTGTTTATCCCCTATCAAGTGGGAGGCAGACAACCTGACCCTTTAATTATACCACAATTTTGGACCAAACGTCAAGGGGAAAATGAACGTTTTGGTCCTTTTCAAGAGGGCGGTGTCTACATCCCCCGAATGAATTGCGGGGGTTTTGACACCGAAATACGATAAAAAAATACTGGAAACACTCGCTAAATTTCTAATTGGACATTCAACCACAATTGTGATACACTAAGTACATGTAATCAGAAATTGCCATGCAGAGGGAATAGACTATGGACCAAAAAGAACAACTCATTGCTGACCTCTCTACAAGCCTTGGATCTAAAAATGTGCTGACGGATGCGACTGCCTTGTCGGTATATGAATGCGATGCCGCTCCTTCTTTTAAGGCGATGCCGGATGTCGTGGTCTTCGCCGATACGGCGCAGCAGGTATCGGATATCGTAAAATTGGCGAATAAATACGACACGCCGTTTATCGCCCGTGGCGGCGGCACCGGCTTGAGTGGCGGTATGCTCTCCGTCCAAGGCGGAATTATCATTGCCCTCAATCGGATGGATCGTATCTTGGAAGTAGATCTTGAAAACGAACGCGCAGTTATTGAACCCGGTGTAGTTAACCTCCTGTTGACAGAGGCGGTGCAGAACAAAGGCTATCACTACGCGCCAGATCCATCAAGCCAGAAGGCATGCACGATAGGTGGGAATATCGCCGAAAATTCCGGTGGACCCCATACCCTGAAATACGGTGTTACATCCGACCATGTACTCGGGTTAGAAGTCGTTTTGCCGGATGGTGAAATTGTGGAATTGGGCGGTGCTGTTGAAGAAACACTCGGCTATGATCTGCGCGGTGTGATGATCGGCTCCGAAGGCACATTTGGAATCGTAACGAAAGCCATCGTCCGACTGACCCGGAACCCGCAGGCCTACCAAACCGCACTCGCTGTCTTTGAGACAATGGACGATGCTTCTAACGCTGTCTCAACGATTATCGGTGAAGGTATTATTCCGGCTGCCCTTGAAATGATGGACACGCTCGTCATTCGTGCGTTGGAAGAAGCCTTCCAGTTCGGGTTCCCGCTCGATGCCGAAGCGATTCTGATTGTGGAGCTTGATGGGATTGAGGCAGGTATGCAGAACCAGACCGATCAGATTCTGGAGATATTCACACAGCACAACGCGCGGAAGGTGGATTACGCCAAAGATGAGGCGGAGCGACAGCAACTCTGGAAGGCGCGAAAAAGCGCGTTTGGTTCATTCGGAAGACTCGCGCCAAATTATATCACTCAAGATGGCGTCGTGCCACGAACGACACTTCCCAAGGTGCTACGGCGGATCTCAGAGATCTCTGAGAAGTATCAGATCCCCATCGCGAATGTGTTCCACGCAGGGGACGGCAACATTCATCCTATCGTTCTCTTTAACGAGCGAGACGCTGACCAGTGTGAACGTGTAGAGCATGTCAACAAAGAAATCCTGACGGTATGTGCCGAAGTCGGTGGCACAATCACGGGTGAACACGGTATCGGCGTCGAAAAAATGGATTATATGCCGCTCATTTTCAGTTCTGCTGATATGCAAGTAATGGCAACTGTCAAAAAAGTCTTTAATCCTACGGGTCTTTGCAATCCCGGAAAGATTTTCCCCACAGCCGAATCTTATGAGAAGTTGGGTTTGCCATATGACGCAGCCGGGAGTTTTTAAATCAAAACCTATTCCAAAGCTGATGTTATCAGCACTGTCCGAGAATTTGGTAAAGTGAGCGCGCAGCTATCTTTGCTTGAACGGAGCGTGAAACGTTTGAAAGATTTTTCCATTTACCAAACACCCGTTAAAACAGATCAAACAGAAAAAATAGAAGGATTTGAGATAAGAATCCTCACGAAGAATCCTGATGCGTAAGCCTTTGAGACAAATCTAACGGCGGGTAATGCTACTTATTCATAACCCAAGTTGCTACGCACAAATTTTGGGGTTTTTGCTTGGGTAGTCTTCAGATTTAAGGAATGTACTTGATACTTCAGGCGTACATTAGTTTAACCACAAGGAAAAATTAGAAAATTGTACGATAAACTTAAAGATATTGTCGGCGAATCCAGCATCCTTTCAGAGGAGCAGGTCACAGCCTACACTTTTGATGGATATGTGCCGAAAGCAGTCGTTTTACCGACATCTGTCCAAGAGATCCAAGATGTCCTTCGATTCGCTGCAAAGCAGGACTTGTCCGTTATGCCGGCGGGAGCAGGCACGAAACTTGGCATCGGAAATTTGCCTCAGAAGGTGGATGTCGTCCTGGCAACAACACGCCTGAATAGTGTGGTGGAATATGAACCGGCGGATTTAACGGTGACTGTGGAAGCCGGTATCCGTTTGAAGGACCTTCAGACCGAGTTGGCGAAACATCGGCAGTATCTGGTGTTGAATCCACCGTCCGCAGACCGATGCACCATCGGTGGAATAGTCGCGACAAACGCGAGTGGCTCTTTCCGTTTGCGATATGGGACCGCCCGAAATCAGGTTTTGGGGTTGCGAGTTGTCCGCGCAGACGGCACCGTTGTCAAAAGTGGTGGCAAAGTGGTGAAAAACGTCGCTGGCTACGATCTCAATAAACTTTATATTGGGGCGTTTGGGACACTCGGTATCATTACCGAAGTAACCCTCAAGTTGTCTCCCATACCCGTTCGGCAAGCGATACTGACTGCGGATTTTCAGAACGTTCAGGATGCGGCTGATACCGGTTTAAGCATTGTTGGTTCACAAACACTGCCGATGTTTGTAAATCTGTTTGTCAATTCAGATCCAACGCGCGAGACAACTATGGAACCCACAAATGAAAATAAACCGAGGCTGGTGACAGGATTCGGTGGCGATCCCGAGACTGTAACGTGGCAATTGGCGCAGTGCCAAGGAATTATGGAACAAAACGGTGCGATAGGTGTGACAATTGTAGAAGACGAATCGTTACAGCACCTTCAGGAGACTGTTCAGGAATTCTCAGCAGATAACAAAAATACCGAAGTCGTGGTTGCCAAATTGAACTTGAAGCGCACCGATCTCGCAGAATTTGCTGCACAAATTATGGAGGCGGATTGGATGTCTGATGTTCAGATGATGGCATTGCTCGGGAGTGGTGTGTTGTCCGTCAATATTCCTGTCGCATCCGACACGGATTACCAATCGCTTGCGGATGCCCTGTCGCAACTCCGTCAAACCGCAATGTCGAAGCAGGGAAATCTCATCATAGAAGTTGCACCGCCTGAACTCAAACGGCACATTGACGTTTGGGGTTCCGTTGAAGGAACGCTCAATTTAATGAAACAGCTTAAAGCGAAATTCGATCCGACGGGTTTATTGAATCCAGGACGGTTTATTTCGAGTATTTAGTTTTTTCGCTTCAGTAGAATAGCACCCCTGCTTTTTACTGACCGCCGACAGCCATTCCTCTGACTGCTGAAAACTGACTGCTGACCGCCAATAAAAAGGGGGCATAATATGCAGGAAAAAAGATGGAGGCTTCTGTGGATTGATAACCAGATCTCTGATGTAGAGCAATCTGACCCGCAACTTAAGAGTCAACGTCCTCAAGAGCAGACCAATATAACAACCAACCCCTACATCCGCTTTCTGGAATATCGAGGATACGACCTTTCTATAACAAATACTATTACTGAAGGCATTACGTTACTCCAGAATGAAGACTATCACGCTGTCCTGTTGAATTATGATGGAGCGATGCGAGAGGAGAATCCGCTCGCGCATATTCGGAGTGTAAATGCACATGTTCCTATTGTTCTCTTAACTCGAGAAATGGAACAGGAAGTCTTACAGCAAGCAAGCCTTTACGATGTTGACAGTATCTTCATAACGGCAGCAAACGATCCGGACGAAACCTCGTCTCAACAGTTAGAAACATCGCTTGCTTTTGTACTTGAAAAACAGACAGGACGGGAAGCATATACCCCACAGGCTTATGTTCAACACTTTAACAGGGCACAGATATCCGGTGGGGCTACGCGAGGGCGCGATGCCACCGACGATTGGCAGACCTGGATCGATACCTATGTTCGCCTCGTTGAATGGGATTTGAGACTTGACACGCTTCAGAACGTCGATGAAATTAAATCCATCCATGAGATAGAGAAACGAGAGGCAAATGCTGCGTTCGCTGACTATATTCAAGCCAACTATCACCAGTGGCTCGCGGGTGAAGCATCACCTACTTTATCTGTGGATGTCGTTTATCGATATGTTATTCCTGAAGTTCAGGCGGGGAAGCAGGTCCTATTTGTTGTTATGGATTGTATGCGGTTGGACCACTGGCTGAAAATCGAGCCTTTGCTGTATCCGTTGTTTCATATAACCACAGATTACTATTATTCCATTCTTCCAACTGCGACCCGTTATGCACGGAACGCTATTTTTAGCGGGTTGTTTCCGCTTGAATTTGCTGAAAGGCACCCCGATCTATATGCAGAACCCGATACGGCGCACACGAGTATCAACCGTTATGAGAAAGATCTGATGCGCTTGCAACTTGAACGGCACGGCATACTTCTCAAACCCCCTCTCCATTACTTCAAAATTTTTGATACACGCGGCGAGATTCAATATCTGCACTGGCTAAACGTTACGGACAGGATAAGTTTGACAGCTCTTGTTGTTGATTTCCTTGATATGATGACACATACACGGCATGAGATAGATTTACTACAGCAGCTGGTGCCAGATGAAGCAGCGTTTCGGACGCTCGCACAAACATGGTTTCAGCATTCACATCTTTATAGAATGTTCAGGATTGCGGCTGAACGCGGTATGACCGTCGTCTTAACGTCTGACCACGGTTCGGTCCTCTGTCGAAATGCCGCGAAGGTGTCAAGTCAAGCTGAACTCACGACGGGGCTTCGGTTTAAAGAAGGTAAAAACATCTCGTGTTCGCCGGAAGCCGGATGGGTCATAAAGGAACCGGGCGCGTATCGCTTACCCGGTGAAGAAGCACGAAAAAGTTATGTTCTCGCAAAAGAGGACTACTACTTCGTTTATGAAAGACAATTCGATGTCTATAAAGAAATATTTCAAGGCAGCTTCCAACACGGCGGTGTTTCACTTGAAGAGATGATTCTGCCTTGCGTTGTGCTCGAACCGAGGTAATTTCGGAAGGCACGCGATCTCGATCATCGGGATGGCGTGCTTCCGCTCAGGAGAATTAACCGATGTTGGAAACCATCAGATTTCATCAATATTTATCCTGTGGGTTGTTAGTGCTTTTCATAATGGTAGCCCCTACGCCTATACAGGCACAGTTCGGGGATTTCGGATTTGGTGAAAAACCAGTTGTTGAAAAACTCTCAGCAAAGGGGTACCTCTCACTTGACAAGGTGCAACCGGGTAGCCAATTCCAAATTGCTGTCGTCGTTGAGATTACCAAAGGGTGGCATGTCAATGCCAATCCTGCCGGTGAAGGGTTGATCGCCACCGAGGTCATTTTTCCCGATATGCCGTATCTTACTATCGGTGAAGTCGTATATCCCAAGGGTGAGGTCTTGGCACTCGGTTCAATAGGAGAAGCCCCAGTCTATCACGATACCATTACTATCGGTATCCATGCCGATTTAAGCCAAACTGCTCCACTCAACCCTATGATGTTGGATGTGGAACTCAGATATCAGGCATGTAACGATGAACAGTGTCTATTACCCGAAGTGCTCACTTTCACGCTCCCTATTGAAATTGTTGGCATTCAAGACCCAATTCAGCGGATTAATGAAGCGGTTTTCGCCAGTATCGAATTCGGTACACCGCCCGGTGATGGAGCGGACAAAGGGAGCCTCGCACGCGCACTCTCTGGTGGACGCGTCTGGCTCGCATTTCTACTCGTGTTTGCAGGCGGAATTTTGACCAGTTTGACCCCTTGTGTTTACCCACTCATACCGATCACCGTTTCTGTTTTCGGTGCCAACGAGTCTGCTGGTTTATTCAAATCGTTTTTGCTCTCTGTTGTGTATGTGCTCGGGATCGTTGTAACCTATGCGATTTTAGGCGTGGCGGTTGCGTCGACAGGCGCAGTTTTCGGGCAGATAATGGCAAATCCGTGGGTCGTCGGTTTCATCAGCCTCATTCTTGTGACCTTGGGGTTGTCTATGTTCGGTGTTTTTGAGATTCGGTTGCCGTATACGGTGCAGAACCGTCTGAACACCGTTGGAGGTGCCGGATTCGCAGGCGCGTTCGCTATGGGGACAGTCGCAGGGGTGATCGCCGCACCTTGCACGGGACCAGCGTTGGCAGTCGTGCTAACTTATATCGCGACGACGGGAAGTCTCTTTCTCGGATTCTGGCTCATGTTCACTTACGCCTTCGGCATGGGACTCCTCTTTATCGGTATTGGTACATTCTCTGGATTGCTTTCCGCACTACCACGTTCAGGTGGATGGATGTATGTTTTGGAGAACGTCTTCGGCATTGCCATTATTACGATGGCACTCTACTTTCTTAAAGATGTATTTCCACCGCTGCTGGATTTCCTACAGAACTCGTTACCATTTTTCGCGATTGCCGGTGGTTTCGTACTCGTTGGTGTGTGGCTCGGCAAGTTAACGCAACGTTTCAGGGGTATCTCTCGACGGATGCAATTCCGAAAGGCGTGTGGTCTTTTGCTGGCTGTATTGGGGGCTTATATGTTTGTTGGAGGTATCCAACAACCCGCTGGACCCCACTTGGATTGGGTTTACGACGAAGCCGAAGGATTTGAAATCGCCAAGCGCGAGGATAAACTCGTAATGCTTGACTTTTATGCCTCTTGGTGCGCTGCGTGTAAAGAACTTGATCATAAGACGTATGCCAATCCTGCAGTCGCTGCGAAACTCGATGATTATGTGAGCTCCGAAACGACGCAAGCACTAACTGAAAAATATCAGATTCCCGGATTGCCTGTGGTGATTTTCATGGATGCGAATGGGACGGTTCTCAAGCGATTCACCGGGTTCGTTGGTCCGCAGGAGATGATTGGTATTCTTGAAGATATTGAAAAACGTCCACAGTAGCGTGTTGTTTTGAGTGTCCGCCAAAGCAACCGTTCTATTCCCTTATGCTCTCTAATGGCACAAAGGAGTGAATATGCCCTTTAATCCAAAATCCTTAGTCTCCTTACGGAGTTGGCTTTTTTATGCAGAAGTGTTGCGTTTTTCTATATTCGACGGGGTACTGCTGAATCCGAAGCACCCCCGTTGTCACAGGTAGGAGCTTTCATCCAGCAGGCAGATACCCTCTATAAGAAACAGGATCTTGCCGATGCTGCCCTCTACTATTGGCAGGCATTACAAGCACTGGGGACGGAAGATGAAATCCGAGAGATCCCTATAAATGGTGTCTCACAGACGAGCGCAGAAGTTCGTTTGCACGCCAATCTCCGTATTGCGGAAATCTATTCACAGAGTAATTGGTTGAAAGATGCGAAGGCACGTTTGGAATATGCATCGCGCATTCAGCTTGACGATGCCGGAGTCCGTCTCTTACGCGGCAAGCTATTTCGTGATGAAGGGATGCTTGCAGAAGCCACCGAAGAATTCCTCGCTGTACTCAAGAATACGCCAAACAGTGCAGAAGCACACTATCTCCTCGGTGTTCTCTATCAGGGGAGTAAGCAGTTTGAACAAGCCGCTGAGCATTATGCGAAAGCAATTGAAAACGATCCCGAGCTTTTAAACATCGCTTCTGAAAAAGCACCTATCGGTATCCTTGCTCGCCTCCAGTTGTCGAGAACCTATGCCAGAATGCTACAGACTTATCAGTTCCTTGATAGGGAATTCACCGAAGAGGATTTGGCTGAGGTTACGCGACTCGAATCGGAGGCGATTACCCTCTTAGAGCAGGCACATGAAAAGATGCCTGAGATGAACGAGGTCGTTGACGATCTCGTCCGACTGCTCTTTTCACGCGCATCTGCGCTTGAGCGAGAGGATATCGAAACGCGTCAGTATGTCGATGCGCTACAAGTTTATGAACAGATTGTGGAGCTTGATCCGGAGGAAGTTCGTGCGTGGGAACGGATGGGTGAAATTTATGCGAGTTTCCTTGGAGATAAAGCGGCTGCCTTGGAAGTGTACCGAACAGTGTATAAAATCGAGCCACACCCGACTGTCTTAGCAAATATCAAATCGCTTGAGGAAGATGTCGCTGCCGAAACCAAAAGCCGATGAGAGGATTTGAACCTCCGACCTACTGATTACGAATCAGTTGCTCTTCCACTGAGCTACACCGGCTTAGAAAATTGTTGTGATTAGAAAGGGAGTGCCGAGAGGCAGAATCGAACTGCCGACACAAGGATTTTCAGTCCTCTGCTCTACCGACTGAGCTATCTCGGCATCAGGTATATAATAATACCATAAAACGGAAGGGATGTCAAGTTTTTTTGGAAAAAAGATCGTTCTTTCGGGAGGTCTGCGCGTGAAAGCAAAGGCGCGCAAAAACCTCTACCCCTATCTTGTAGGGTGATGTCTACGGACCTCGTAACTCCTAAATTCGTCTCTACGATTCCAAACGCATCGGCATTACAAGACAGATGTGATTTTCCTCACCGATCGGTTTAAAGACGATAGGTTCCACTTCACTTTTAAATTCTATTGCGAGTGATTCCGCCTCAACGTGTCCCAAAGTCCCTATCAGCAAACGGGCATCGATGCCAATCCGTATGCGTCCAGTACCAGACGCTACAGGAATCGGCTCGTATGCCTCCCCTAATTCCGGAGTCTTTGCCGAAATCTGGACCTGCTCCGTATCGATATCTAAAGCGATCGCATAGTTCTTCGGATTCGATAGCAACGCAACGCGCCGTGCTGCATGCAGCATCTGTTCTTTGGAGACTACGGCTCTACCTTCCGCCGATTCAGGGATAATCTTCTGGTACGGCGGATAATCTCCCTCTACAAGCCGCGTGGTTAAGGTCGCATTCTCATCAGCAAAGAGAATCTGATTTTCAAAAATTGAGATCTGCACTCCCGCAGATTCAGCGAAAGTCCGAGCGATCTCTTTAACGGCTTTGAGTGGGATGATGAACCCTTTTACGTTCTCCGACGTCGTGAGGGGTTCACAACGTGCGAGCGCAAGCCATCTCATATCGGTTGCGACGACTTCCGTTTTATCTGGAAAAAAATTAAAATAGAGTCCATTTAGGAAGTAGCGAACATCTTCCGTCGCCGCGGCAAATTCGGTTTTGTGGAGTAGATCCCGCAGAATATCTCCATCAATAGTTAATGAATCTCCGTCAACAGAAGGCAATTGTGGGAA
>JAGWBV010000131.1:0-1981 GCA_021295715.1 Candidatus Poribacteria bacterium
TAAGATATCATCTTCGCGCAAGATGAGATATTCAGTGTTATCATACGTAACTTCGGTGCCGCCGTATTTGGCGAAAAGGATGAGGTCGCCCACTGCCACGTCAACGGGCTGTCGGTCCCCGCTATCGAGTAGTCTACCGCTTCCAACGGCAACAACTTCGCCTTCCTGTGGTTTCTCTTTGGCAGTGTCGGGGATGATAATTCCGCCGCTCGTTGTTTGTTCATCGTTATCTGAACGTTTGACGAGAATTCTGTCGCCAAGGGGTACAAGTGCCATGTCGCTGAATTCCTCCTTGAGTATGGCGTGAAAATTGTGAGAGAAGGGTTCTATGCCTTCACTCAGTTTGCTTATATCCTCAGACGGTGCAAAAACACCGTCGTCATGTTCTCAAGACATTCATTAGCAATTTTCGTGCCAATCCCTGAAACTGCCATATCGTCAGGGTTAGACAGAAGAACGTGACATTTTGGCAGGCTTTCTGCCGTGACAATTTGTCTTAATCAAAAATAGAGTGGGGGAATACCGTGCCATTTTGGCACATATTGGCTATCGGCAATCAGCCATTCTATGTAGCGGGACACGGAACCAACTGTCCTGTTTCACCTGCGCGATATGCGGCGGCAAGAATCTCGTTTGCTCTCAAGCCATCATTTCCGGTTGTGATGGGTGCGATCCCTTCGTGTACACATGCTGCGAAATGCTCAAATTGATATTGATATAGATCCTCGTATTGTGAGGAAATTAATTGCTGTTCGCCGTCAAAGTAGGTTTTGATTTTCCAACCGTCGTCGTTGTAGATCCAGGTTGTGCCTTCTGTACCGTAGAGTTCTAAAACAATATCGCAGCTGGGCACAGAAAAACTGAGGTCCGTGAAAGCTTGCGCACCGTTATCGAAGCGCATGAAGATACCACCTGTTTCTTCGACAGCAGTGTCTTGGGTCGTGGTGTTGTAAAACGCGCTGACGGCATTCACCTCACCGATGAGGTAGCGGAGGAGATCCACACTATGCGGACCGAGATCCATGAAGCATCCGCCGCCCCCCTTTTCGGGTTGGGCGCGCCATTCGTCTGGCATGAGTTGGTACTGTTTGAGAAATGGCATACGTCCATGGACGATGGTGCCGAAACGTCCCGCGTCCACCCACGTTCGGATCTGTTGGAAACAGGAGTGAAATCGGAAGAGGAAGCAGACTTGCAGGTGGACCCCGTTTGTTTCGCAGGCAGCGATCATTTCTGTACATTCTTGTGGTGTGAGTGCCATCGGTTTATCGCAAAGCACATGCAACCCGCGTTCGGCGGCGGCGATGACCTGCTCACAGTGTAGGTGAACGGGTGTTGAGACGTAGATTGCGTCAAGCACCTCATCTGCAAGGAGTGCCTCGACGGTGGTGTAGGCATGGGTTGCGCCGTGTTCCTGTGCCAATCGTTCTGCCCGTGTCGCGTCGCGTGAAAGCAAGGCGTGGAGTTCTGCCCCGTCTGCTTTTTTAATCGCTGGCATTGCTCTACGTTGTGCGACACTGCCTGCGCCTAATACACCCCATTTTAAGTTCATCGTTTTTGGACCTCGTTTGTTTTATTGTTCAGAAGATAGGCGAGGTTCGGAAACTTCGCCAACGGTGGGAGGAGGTTTCTATTGTTTTTTAAACCTCATCTGTTGTGTCGTGCTGTATATTATAGGGAATTTTAGGATATATTTCAAGTTGGCTTTCAGCAATTAGCAGCCAGCAATTAGGGCGTTCGCTACGCTCACTTTTAGGTGTTAGGTGTTAGGGCGTTCGCTACGCTCACTTTTAGCGGTTAGGTGTCTCTTTGCTACTTGCTAACCGCTAAAAGGGTTTCGCAGAAACACGACCTAATTGCTAATTACTATAAAAGGGCGTTCGCTACGCTCACTGATAGCGATTAGGTGTCTCTTTGCTACTTGCTAACCGCTAAAAGGGTTTCGCAGAAACACGACCTAATCGCTAATTACTATAAAAGG
>JAGWBV010000131.1:2106-8986 GCA_021295715.1 Candidatus Poribacteria bacterium
AGGGCGTTCGCTACGCTCACTTTTAGGTGTTAGGTGTCTCTTTGCTACTTGCTAACCGCTAAAAGGGTTTCGCAGAAACACGACCTAATCGCTACTTGCTAACCGCTAAAAGGGTTTCGCAGAAACACGACCTAATCGCTAATTACTAATTACTCAACAGGAGATGCACACCGGTCGCGAAGAGGAAGAAAAGGACAATTCTTGAAAAGAGGAGTTCCGGCACGCGATCGTTGAGCGAGATTCCTGTTAGCACCCCTAATCCGATGAACGGAAGCAGCGCGAGTGCTTCAATTAGAATCTCGAAAGAGAACAGTTGCAACTGGAGATAGAACGGAATTTTGATGAAGTTGAGTAAAAAATAGGTGGCGGTTGTGGTTGCAACGAAGGCGTTGTTACCCAAGCGTTGTGGGAGGAGGTACATGACGACGACGAGTCCGCCCATGTGTGCGAGGGTTGAGAATGCTCCAGCGAATATCCCCGCAAGCAGCCCTTGCCACGTTTTGAATTGGAGTGCTGTTTGGACGGATTTCCCGGAATTTCCGAGCAGTGGTTGCCAATAGGGACGCAGGAACTCTAATATCGCAAATAGACTGGCGATACCACCGATGACCTTTTTTAGATGGACATCAGAAATGTCCTTCAAAATCAGGCTGGCGACGGTGATACCGAGTAGGGAACCGAGGATCAGTCGTGTGACACTTTGGCGATGCCACCGCTTCCAATAATGGGAAAGCGAGAAGATGTCTGTTGAGAACAGGAGCGGAAGCATCAATCCGATGACGTTTCGAGCACTACGGAAATGCGTGAACATTGGGACAACGATCATTCCAATGCCACCGCCGAAACCGGCTTTACTGACTCCGGTGAGCCATGCTCCGAAGCAGAGAATGATGATTTCGTAGATGGTGCTGCCTCCTTCTTGGTGCGGTGAGTATAGCAGGTGGTCGACAAATTGTCAAGGGTATTGGCGATTAGCGATTAGCAATTAGCAGTCAGTTGTCAGCAACCAGCCGTCAGTAAAGAGGGAAATCGGGAGAAACACCCCAGCAAAAACACCCATTCCACTACCTCTTGACTGACCGCCGAAAGGTTTTTCGTCAGAAAAACCGACCTGATCGCTGATAGCCAGCATCAAAGAAATATTTGACATCCCGTGCGAGATGTGATATAATTTATGAAGTGTTTTTTTAACTTTAAATTCCAACGGAGGCTAAAAAAATGGTTCAAGTAGAAGTAAGTGTCGATTCAGGTGAGGCGTTTGATCGCGCCCTGGCACGCTTTAAGAAGATGTGCGGAAAAGCTGGTATCGTCACAGAAATAAAAAAACGGAGTTTCTACGAGAAACCGAGCGAGAAACGACGCAGAATTGAAATGAAGCGGCAGCGGAAGGTGAAACCCCGTAGAATGGGCGGTGAACGTCCACAGTTTTACAATAGTGGCGGTGGTGGTAACAGTCGGTAAATCAGCTTGAGGAGGGATGCATGGCAGATTTGGCTACTGGCGAGGCTTTAGAAAATTATAAAGGGCTTTTGATTCAATACTGCCAGGAACGCGGGCTGCGCCAACCGACTTACACTGAAATGCAACACGGACCGGCGGATTCTCCACAATGGCAGGTAACCGTGTCTTACGGAGAGTGGGTCCATGAGACACCGGAGCCGATTCCTGGTTCAAAAAGATTTGCGCACCAAGTCGCCGCACAACAGGTGTTAGACGAAATTAATTCGCGGCGCGAAAGTTTTTTAGCGGGCGATACAACGAATACGACCCCTACGCCGATTTCGGAACCTGTTCCAGATACCTCTGTGCCCCTTGAAGTCCCTATACCGCTCGTGTCAAGCGCACTCACAATAGCAAACGAACGGCTTACCACATCACAACCTGCACGATACCGAACGCTCACAGATGCCGAATTTTCGCAAAAACTCTCCAAATTGACGTTAGAGATCGTTCGGAGTTTGTTCGAGAAGGCGAAAGCGGACAACATTACGTTTCGGTGATGATGGCAATCAACAGTCAGCGATCAGTCGTTAGAAAAGGTCATTCCTACAGCGGAGGCGAGGTTTTTAAACCTCGCCGTTTTTTTTGAGCGGTTGGTACATAGGTTGGGGCGAACAGTAAGAAACACATAGGTGTCAATTTAGGGTCTTCGGGGTCCCATAGGTTGGGTAGAGCGGAACAGAAAACAGAGAGGTGAGTGTTCCAAATACCTGTGAAATCTCACCTGTCGGCATATCCACGCAAGCACGCAGCGAAACCCAACTTCATACCGACAGTGATGCGGACACTTTACGACCAAAGCGTTGGGTTTCGCTCAGCCCTCGCGGTGCTCAAGTCTCATGAGAGGATGGGCTTTCCGCGTCAAATACTGGCGGTTTCATCCGTCCCGCTCTACCCAACCTACGTTATAAACGCCCTACTAATAGCCGATTGCTCACCTTACCCATGTTTTTCTTTTGACATTTCAAAAGACAATACTATATAATACGAAAACACGCATGCTTACGGCTTTCTTCCGACGAAATAGACGGCTGATGCCAAAATATGGGCATCTTTATGTAGGGAGAGTGGCACATCTAAGAGTAGGATTGGAAATGTCAGCCATCCGACAATAAGAGAGATTGCTTTCGCGAGGAGAAGGCTACCGAACGAACAGACGAGTCCGATGTATTCTCGGAAGATCCAGTGTAAAGCGGTCGTCGGACCGGCGCAGGGACCACTCTCAAGCTCGGAGAAGGCGGCACAGAGGTGAACAATGCCGGGGACTGTCCACCGTTGATAATCGTGAGGAGAAGCGTGGTAGCCTTGTAAGAATGGGACAGCGAGGCAAATATAACCACCAGGTTTCAGTACACGATGGATCTCCGCGACAATGAGATTCGGCGCTCGGACGTGTTCAAGGACGGCTTCAGAGATCACCGCATCGAAGGTCCGGTCGCTGAATGGCAAAAAGTGCCCATCGGCGACAATATCGACTTCAGGCGTTGTCTCGATTTCGAGGTTGATGACGTTTGGGGCGCGGCGACGGTTACCGGCACCGAGATCCAAGATTCTCGCGTCGGGACCGAGCCGCTGGAGCAGTTTTCTGACACATCGATGCCATCGAGGGGCGGGATACGGGCATCCGATGAGGTAAGATAAGAACGGGTTTTGTCGAAGTTTGCGTTTTATGCGTGAAATCAAATCCGGTTTCGAGTCTGTCATAAGATATGATGATACATAACCTTTCCGATACATACAAAGGATACTTCCGCGATGCCCGAGGGTCTGTTTTGCGTCTCGGCGTGAACGTCTGGCATCAATTCATGGGGCATAAATGTCTTCAGCAGGCATCGTCATTGGCGTTTAACACGTTGCTCTGTCTTGTGCCGTTGTCGGCGGTTGCGCTGTTTTTGCTGCATACGTTTGGTCTTGTGGAAGATGACAATTCGCCGTTAATCGCCGCCCTTCGTGATAACTTCCTACCGCGCTATAGTGCTGAGGAAATTGTATCAGAACTTTCAGGATTTGCCAATAGAAATCTCGGTGGGCTGAGTGTCGGTGGGTTCCTCCTGTTTCTGCTGGTCTCGACGATGCTATTCATGTCGGTAGAGCAGCATTTTAACGATATTTGGGGGGCGCGGCGGCGGTTGCCAGTGGTGCAAGCGTTCCAGAAATACGCCGTTTTCTATACATTGCTCTCCGTGGGACCCCTACTGATTTGGCTCTTCTTTTCGACAGCTACCAACTGGGTGTTCGGTCATGTGTTCCCATGGGTGTTGGTCTACTGCTCGTTTCTCCTGATGTATATTGCGATGCCGAATACATACGTGAAGTGGAGTGCGGCACTGATCGGTACACTTGTCGCCGGGACGCTCTTCCAGATCGCGAGGATCGCCTTTGGACGTTACCTTGAGTTGCTGTGGCAGAACTATAGTGACATCTACGGCGCGCTGGCGATGTTGGTTACCTTTGCTATCTGGACCTACGTGGCGTGGGTGGTAATTCTGCTCGGTGCAGAGGTCTCTAATTCCGTCCAGCATTTCCGTCAGCAAGACGCTGCGAACGGTCGGTTTCGCCATGCATCCAATGGGTATTATCTGAACGCTTCGGGTGTTATTAGGTTGTTTCTGATTGTTGCGGAGCGTTTTGCGAAAGGCGACGGCGCGTGTCTGGCGGAAGAGGTTGTTGTGCGTTCGGGTGTTTCGGAAGAGGTCGTGCATCAGAGTTTTGAACGGTTCAAGGCAGCGGGACTCATCTATGAGGTAGAAGGGGATACGGATGGGTATCTCCCGGCGCGTGCTTTAGAGGATATTACGCTGGCAACGCTTGTGGATGCGGTTGAGGGTGAGATGACGACGCATTTTGAGCGCGGAATAACGTCTGCGTCGGGTGCGCGTGTGCTGGGGAGGCTTCAGGCGTCTCAGCGTGAGTGTCTGGAACAAGTTACGGTGGCATCGTTGTTGTAGAGTGTCTACCGTGGTGAAAATTCGCTGGCTTTGACGTAATATAGAAATCCGATACACATCTCGTCTGTCGTTTTTTCGCCCCAACCGACAGGGAGCGGTGGGTTATGCGGGTTGGCTGGATTCTCTACGGAATTATCGAAATGCGCGACGAGATCAACACGGGTGCCAGCGGGGAAGAAAAGCGGCTCGCGATAGTGGTAGACATCCTGCCAATTGAAATCCCAATCTTGGATCCAGATGAGGTCGTGTTTATCACCGGATGGCGTTGTAGCGACAAGCCGCATGTCGCGTCCGAGGAGGTGCATGTGCGGCATTGTTGCTAAGAGGTAAACGTCTCTCTTGAACGTTTCCGATGCTAAGACCTCATACCAATTTTCACCCGCAGGGATAACGAAATCGCTGTTGATGGCGTCTCCGATATGTAATTTGGCGGTTTCGGGGATTTTGGAGAAGTATAATCCCAACCGCGAACGATCGCGTTCAAGATGCCCCGTGCGATAGTAATGCACCTGCATGACGATATCGGCACCCTTCGGTAAGAGATAGCCGACCCCTTCCGGTAAGACCAATGGCATAACGCCCGGTGCCCAACCGCCAACTGTTCCTGCGCTATCAAATCCCGGACCTGTTCCCTCTGTAACATAGCCCGGTTTCGGGTCCTGTGCGTCGAGTTTACGCGCTTCGCCTTCCACGTCTAAGTAGGCGATGACGTGATGCACGGTTTTGCGGTTGCCGGGTTGCACGTCAACGGCTTGGACGTACATATCCGTCTCAAAGTTGGTGGGTATAATGAACTGCCGATATTCATCCTCGCCTTCAGGTTCGATTTCATATTCAACGGGCATTTCAGCGATCCAATCGGGTTCACCGAGCGCCCAGCCTTCAGGGAACTCCGGTGCGGGTGGCACGGTGTCGAGGTCGCCAGCCGGAGCACCGGCTTCTACCCAGTGTGCGATCATCTGGATTTCGGGGTCTGTGAGTTGCCGTTCGTTCTTGAAGTCGCCGTAGCCGGGTGCGGGTTTCCACGGCGGCATGAGACGTGCCTGTGTGTACTCAGCGATTTCGGTTGCCCACGCCTTTGCGTCGCTGTAATCGGTGAGCGTGAACGGTGCGACCTCGCCGTGTCGATGACACGTTTGGCAATTTTTCTGAAGGATCGATGCGATGTGCTCGCTATAGGTAACCTCTGTGGGGAGCTCCGTTTCGGGGAAATGGATCGTGCATCCGAACGCCGGTGTCTCTTGCACGGGAATAGCGGTATCTGTATGCGTTGCGAGAAGTGCGTCTTGTAGGTAGTGGTGCTTGACGCGTGGCTCGTAGCGGTTATCGTCGATGGCACCGCGGTAGGTGACTGTGTGGGTTGTATCAACGAGAACCGCCTGCGGGGTCATGGTTGCACCGAGAGTCCGTGCAAGTTCACCGGTTGTATCCTTCACAACCAAGAACAATCCGACATCACCACTGGTGAGGTTTCCAACCTCATCTCTTTTTGCTTCACCGCCGGCGAGGTTTCCAACCTCGCCTCTTTTTACCGGATAATCTGCCTTGGCGATGTAGTTTTTTACGTCGGCTTCGGAATCGTTTTCATTGGCGTAGACTGCGACAAAGGTGGTATTTTGGGGTGCGAACTCGGCATGCAACCGTTTTAGACGCATCGTATAGCGTTGTGCGACTGGGCATTCGGTTGCCAAGAACGCGAAGACGACGGGTCCTTGTGCGGTGAGGGTGTTTAAATTATGTGTCTTGCCGTGGAGTGTCGTGAAGGTGAGGCGCGAAATTTTTGTGCCGATGGGAACATGACTCGGTTGTAAGGGCGCCTCTTGGATGACGCGATGTTTTTTTGTGATTGCGTATTCGGACGCGGTGTGTCCTGCGAACGGTAGCGTGAGTATAAGAAGTAGTATTGGTAGATGCTGTTTCATTATGAATCTCCGGTGAGTGTTTGCTGTTTCTATAGTAAAATTCACTACCCATACACTATCGGGGCGAGGTTCGGAAACATCGCCAGCAGCAGAGGATAGTCAGTGTTTTTCTTGTTTTAGTATAGCACGCTTTGGGGATGGGGTCAAGGGAATAATTGTTTGAATCAGGATTTACAGGATTTTAGGATTTGCAGGATGGAGAAAGGTGCGTTGATACGGGCGAGGTTACAAACCTCCCCAGCGGCGGTGAAGGTGCATTGATACGGGCGAGGTTACAAACCTCCCCAGCGGCGGTGAGGGTCGTTGATACAAGGGGATAATTGTCTGAATCAGGATTTACAGGATTTAGGGGATTGGTAGGATATGAATACATCAATCGTAATCATAACCATCGTAGGGGCAACCCTATCATAACCATCGTAGGGGCAACTCTATCATAACCATCGTAGGGGCAACCCTATCATAACCATCGTAGGGGCAACCCTATCATAACCATCGTAGGGGCAACCC
>JAGWBV010000131.1:9005-10109 GCA_021295715.1 Candidatus Poribacteria bacterium
TATCATAACCATCGTAGGGGCAACCCTATCATAACCATCGTAGGGGCAACCCTATCATAACCATCGTAGGGGCAACCCTTGTGGTTGCCCTTATGAGTGCCCGCAATATTCAATAGAAACGTGGATTCTCTTTATCAAGGTCCCATTGCCCCGGGTTGTTAATAATATACTCGCGAATGTCTCTTAAAGCATCGTCGTTTCGGATAACGTGTTCAAAGTAGTTTCGCTGCCATAATCGTCGGTGGAATGGTGTCCATTTCATTATTTTTACGCCACGCGTGTATTCTACGGTGGTCAAAGATTTGTACGCGCCGATGATGTCACCCAAGGCGGGTTGTGAACCCACAGATTGGGCACCCAAGGCGGGTTGTGAACCCACAGATTGGGCACCCACAAGGGGCGCCCCTACAGACGGGTTGATTATGACGATACCGTGTAAATGATTCGGCATGATTATGAATGCATCCATCGTAATCATCGGAAATCGGTCAGGTAACGCCTCCCAGACTCGGCGCGCCATTTCGCCTGCTTCGCTCAACTGTATTTCTGTGTTGACTATTTCACCGAACAGACACAATCGGTCTTGGAGAACGATTGTCACGAAATAAGCACCGGCTTGTGTGTAGTCGTACCCTTTCAGACGTATTGACCGACGGTGATGGATTTCTCGGTTGTATGCCATTGGTATTATCCGTTCCTATGGGGCAACCACAACGGATGCACATACACGTATCACACGAGGCAACCACAACGGATGCACATACACGTATCACACGAGGCAACCACAACGGATGCACATACCATGGGGCAACCACAACGAATGCACATACATGTATCACACGGGGCAACCACGACGGATGCACATACGTAAAAAAAGGGCGCGGCTTTCACACCGCGCCCTTTCCCTCGTTTATTTCTATTCCCCCCTTCTGCCCCCTGATAAGGAGGGTTAGGGGGGTTACGAACCGCTAACCGCTAACTGCTAACCGCTAACCGCTATTTCAATATAACCATCTTCCGCATCAACGACATTTCGTCGGTTTCGAGTTGATAGAAATAAATTCCGCTCGCGACCTGTTCGCCAAGCGCATTCCGACCATCCCA
>JAGWBV010000132.1 GCA_021295715.1 Candidatus Poribacteria bacterium
TCTGGAAAAAATACTACCTTTCGCAAACTCAAAGAGGCTACTGAAAACTCCCTAAATTGACACCTATGGTGCGGTTGGAAACCGCACCTACCTTATATGGAACCATCAGGGTTACAGAACCGCACCTATCGAGATTAATGGCAAACGAGATTACGTATGGCGAATTGCATCAATGGGAGTCATTTTCGCGGCTTGGCTGGCGGGATAATAACCGAAAAAGATACCTATCGCTGTACCTGCCGCAACGGAGATGAGCACGGCTTCAGGTGTAACGACTGAGGGCCAGGAAAGTTCATTAAAAAATTGACTCACCGCCCATGCGAAGCCTTTCCCTACCACAGCACCGAACGCGATACCGAGCAGACTCCCTATTACACACAATAGCACGGATTCGGTGAGAAACTGCAGACGGATGTCTAAACTCTTTGCGCCGACGGCTTTCCGCAACCCGATTTCTGGGATCCGCTCCGTTACCGAAACGAGCATAATGTTCAGAATACCGATACCCGCTACAATCAACGCAACAGACGCAATGACGACGAGAACCATCTCTATAATGAAAATAATCCTTCTGCCGCCTTCAATCCCTTTTTTTGCCGACCATGTTCGGAAAAAGGTGTCGTCATCACCGTGGTTACGCATGATAACGGTTTTTACCTCTTTCAGTGCCTGCTCAACTAACTCGATGCTCTTGGCACGCGCCATGATAGCCCCAACCCGATTACGCCCCCCAAAACGGGTTTGTGCGGTTGTAATGGGAATGAAGATCATATTATCGTCGCTCTTGTCCATCTCTAACCCATCGCCACGGCTCTCCATAATGCCGATAACGGTAAAGCGTTTGTTATCGATACCGACTTCCTGACCAAGGGGGTCCTGTCCTTTAAATTGCTCCTTCCAGACCCTTGCCCCGATGACACAGACCTTATTCCAGAAATCCATGTCGGTATCGGCGATGAACCTGCCGTATTCAGTCTGCCATCGTCGGACGGCTTGATATTCATTTGTTGTCGCACGCATGTAGGTTCGCCGGTGTTTTCCGTCAACTTCAAAGTCTATCGGATGACTTCTTTCAACGGTGGCTACCTCAACAGAAGGACAGTCCGCCAGAATGTCGTGCAGATCTCGCATCTCCAGATAATGTGGACTCGTATTGCGTTGCCAACGGTCGTTCTTTTCGATATACCCGGGTCGGTAAACGCCGAACATACTCGGTCCACCGATACTTTCAATTTGCACCATCATGAGTTTTTCGGCACCCGCGCCGAAAGACATCATCGCGATCACACCCGCAATACCGATCGTTATCCCCAAGAGTGTGAGAATCGTGCGGAGCTTACTGCCACGAAGCACAGAAAATGCTGAGATGAGATTCTCTAATATTTGCATGTTTATTTTCTTTATGTATGACGGATGGCATCAATGGGAGTCATCTTCGCGGCTTGGCTGGCAGGATAGTAGCCGAAGAAAATGCCTATCGCTGTACCTGCCGCAACAGAGATAAGCACGGCTTCGGGGGTAACAACAGAGGGCCAAGCAAGTTCATCTAAGAACTTACCCACAATCCATGCGAAGCCTTTTCCCACGACAGCACCAAAAGCGATACCGAGCAGACTCCCTATTACACACAACAGTACAGATTCAGTAAGGAACTGCAAACGAATGTCAAAACTCTTTGCGCCGACGGCTTTCCGCAACCCGATTTCTGGGATCCGCTCCGTTACCGAGACGAGCATAATATTCAGAATACCGATACCGGCTACGATCAACGCAACAGACGCAATCACGACGAGAACCGACTCTATGATAAAGATCATTCTTTTCGCATTTTCGATCCCTTTTTTTGCCGACCATGTTCGGAAGAAGGTGTCGTCGCCACCGTGGTTACGCATGATGATGGTTTTTACTTCTTTGAGTGCCTGATCTACGAGAAGCGGACTCTTAGCACGCACCATGATATGCCCAACATGATCGTGTCCCCAAAACCGTTTCTGTGCGGTTGTAATCGGGATGAAGAGCATATTGTCATCGCTTCTGCCTCGCTCCAATCCATCTCCTCGGCTTTCCATAATTCCGATAACAGTGAAACGTTTGTTGCTTCCGTGATTGTTGATGATGACTTCTTTGCCGATGGGGTCTTGTCCCTTAAACTGTTCTTTCCAAATTTTTGAGCCAATGACGCAGACCTTTGTCCAAGTGTCCATATCAGTATCAGCGAGGAATCTACCGTATTGCGTCTTCCATTCGCGAACGGCTTGGTATTCGTTTGTCGTCGCGCGGAGATAGGTCTGTTGAAATCTCCCATCGACACCGAGACTGATGTAGTAACTCCCCTCGACAGTGGCAACCTCAACAGAGGGACATTCTGCCAAAACGTCTCGAAGGTCGTCCATCTCTAAATGGTGTGGGCTGTTATTGCGTTGCCAACGACCATTCTTGTGGACTTTCCCGGGTCGATAAACACCGAACATACTCGGCCCACCGATATTGTTGATCTCCGCCATCATGAGTTTTTCGGCACCCGCGCCGAAAGACATCATCGCGATCACACCCGCAATACCGATCGTTATTCCCAAGAGCGTGAGAATCGTGCGGAGCTTACTGCCACGAAGCACAGAAAATGCTGAGATGAGATTTTCCAGGATGTTCATTTCTACTCTTTTGGGTGTAGTGTTTGTTCAGGATTTAGGGATAGACTCAACAAAACTTTTGATTGCATCAATTCAGAAGGTATGCTAAACTTTTTAATATTATAGGATGGAGAGAACTCGCGAATCTTTACCCTTTCGTTGGTGTTATAAAGTATACCACAAACGTTTAAGCGTTGCAAATCTTTTAGGTTAAAATGAGGAGCGGAAAGTTGTGCAGACGGTTCCTATTGAGGCAGCAAGTACGCTGTTGTGGCGCAGTATGCAAGAAGCGGCAGTGCATCGATCAGAATTAACCCATTTGTTGCGACGCGGGGAACGCGCATGGGTTTCGCTACCATCTGCCTTGTTGAAAACGCGGTATCAATTGAACGCCGTAGAACAGTCCTTTGGTGCCGCTGAAACAACGACAGCGATTCAAGCGAAACTTCGTCAATCTCATCCGCAGAATGGGACGGAATACAATCAGCACTACTTAATTGCGCAACCGCAGGCGGATGCCCCTTGCTATAATATCAACGAGTATGTCCAGCGGTGCATAGCCGGCGACCTTGCAATAGCAGAACGCCTCCGTGGACGGACGGTGATTCATCTATACCAAACAGAAGCGGCAGCTGAAGATCTTTTGAACAGCACCGGGGTTTCAAGGTTCGTGAAGCGCGTGCTGGTAGACTATTTAAAGACCTACGGCAAGAAGCATCTTATCGGTTTTACCTGTGAAGTACCGAAGTTTTTGTCTTTAGCAAGTGTTCTGGGAACCGGCACTACCTCAGTGCCGTGGAGTTCTACACTTTTAGAAACGACTGAGGAAACACTTACAACATATCTGCCCCTGGTTTTCTACGAAACTTACAACTCGGCAGCTGTCAGGAACACATTTTGGGGCGAATTGACAACGCGATTCGCCACCTACTTTCTTAGAGGTGTGCGCGACTTCTGTCATCAGGAAAAGCTGCAGTTTGCTTTAAGTCTCCCCGCAAGTGCAAAAGCACTGGAGTTTGAGTTAGGTGCAATGCTGGCAGAAGTGGACTGTCCGATTCTAAACGCCACCGAAATAGATACACCGAAGCGATTCGTCATTGCGAAATGGGTCTGTAGCGATACACAGTATGCCGGTATTTCACGAAAGGCATCCCAGAAAACGGACAAACGGACAGTACTTGAAGAGGCGAGCCTCGGTTTTAATCTGTGGATAAATAGCGATCAGGCGACTGTCCCGAAATCTTCTACGCTAACGCAAAAGTTATCACGCGGTTATCCAAAGAGACCGCTCCTTATGGTCGCACCGACACAGAGCCTCTGGACAAAACCTGATGAGAAACAGTGGAATGGATTGACGAAAGCGTGGGGATGGTTGTGTCAGAGCGTGTGGGAATTGGGATACGACTTCAGGATTGTCTCGGAACAGGAACTGCGTACAGCAGAAATTGTAGGGGCTGGGTTACCCAATCCGCTACGTAGCACAGGAAAACGGGACAATCGGAGCGGGGTACTCAGTTTCCCGAACGACCGAGCGGACATCAAGGATATTTATAACGTTATTCTGCTTCCGAGTTGTATCTCGCTTCAAGAAAAGACCGTCAAGCGACTGCGCGCATTCACGAAAGCGAAGGGGAGATTGATAGCAGACGAGCCGATTCCGTACTTGCTTAACGGTAGGATCGGACTTGAACCGTATCCACTGGAACAACTTATCTACGGACGCCGAACGACGATTCTACGGGGTCCGCAAAACGAGAAAATCGAGAGACTCGAAAAAAGTCTCCGAAAATGGGTGAATTGTCCCGTATCCGTCTACAGAAAACCCGATAACGAGGAGACAAACCTCGTTCAAGTACACCACCGGGCAACAGAAGCATTTGAGATATTTTATCTCTTCAACAGAGGCACTGAACCGATTGATGCTTTGATTGAGATAGACCGTGAAGTATCCGGTGTTACGGAATGGGATGTGTTTAAGGGAACGGAAGAGACTGTTGATTTCTGGCACGCGAATGGAAGGACATACCTCAATCGTCCGTTTACAGTTGAACAGGGACGGCTTTTTGAAGTTTTTTAATTATACCTTGCGGAGGCATGAAGGGCGTTTGAGCTGTGATGTGTGTTCCACCTATCCGCTTGCGCCGTTGTTGCAAGCTGCGGGTTTGGGACTTTTAACGAATAACCGACTACCAATTGTTCCACCTATCCGCCTGCGTGTTTTTGCTTGGGGTTTTTGATAGGGTATTTCTGCGTATTGTTGCAGGCTACCATTTAACTTTATGAACCAAAGGAGGCTATTATGACGGGCGGAGATCTTTTTGTCGAATGTTTGAAAGAACAAGGTGTGAGTGTCATTTTCGGTTTGCCGGGCAACCATTTAGACACTGTTTATGAATCGCTATACAACAATCAGGACAGCATCGATCACTATGTCACACGGCACGAAGGCGGTGCGGCATTTATGGCGGATGGTTACGCGCGCGCCACAGGCGATGTTGGTGTCTGTATGACTGTCCCAGGTCCGGGTTCAAACAACGCCTCTATCGGTATCGGTGAGGCAAATACAGCATCTTCGTCGGTGCTTTGGATTACTGGGCAGAACCCATCCTATTTGGCACCCCGGGATCCGAAGAAAAGTTTTCACGGGTTAGATCAGAGAGCTGCCTTCAGCACAATGACGAAACATCTGGAAATTGTGCATCGGGTAGACCAGATTCCGGGTGCCATCAATCGGAGTTTCAGTGCGCTGCGTTCCGGTAGACCTGGACCTGTCCTGATTGAGTTAGCAAAAGATGCATTGGATGCCGAAGCAGACTTTCCAATCCCGCCATGGAACAACGGTATTCAGACGACCGCAAGTCCACAAGACGTAGATGCGGCACTGGCATTGTTGAACACCTCAGAACGCCCATTGATTATTGCAGGCGGTGGCATTAATCATACACGCGGAACCGCAGAAATACTTGAGTTCGCCGAGCTGCTGGACGCGCCCGTCGTGATGACAGGCTTTGGCAAGGGTTCGGTGCCTGAAGATTCGCCGAACTCAATCGGCGTTTTCCGAGATGGTGTTTCCCAAGCAGCCATGGAAGCGTCTGACCTTATCGTTGCTGTTGGTACTCGGTTTAACTACCGTGATACCGGCAACTGGAGCCTCAAGATTCCGCAACCGTTGTTGCATATTGAAGCAGACCCAGAGGAAATTCACAAAGAATATCCTGCGACTGTCGGCATCGGTGCGAGTCCAAAGTTGGTCTTGCGCCAGTTGAACACCGCGCTGCGCGACGAGAAACCGAAAGGCGGTTGGGGCGAAGGACTACGCGAATTACGGCGTCGATGGACAGCGACTGAACGCCCTCGGATCCTACAAGAGATGCGAGACGTGATGCCTCGTGATGCGATTTTGTCGGTTGATGTTAACATTACTGGCTATGGCGCGCTGGCACATTTCCCATGTTATCATCCGGGCAGTTACATCTTCTCCGGCGTATCCGTGGCAATGGGAATCGGATTGACAGGTGCTATCGGTGCACAGGTCGCCTATCCAGAGCGGAAAGTCGTCGCGCTGAGTGGGGACGGTGGTTTTTTAATGACCTGCCCCGACCTCGCAACCGCGGTGCTGTATAACCTACCGATTGTGACGCTCGTGATGAACGACAACCAGTATACTTCGATTGAACGGGGGCAGCTCCGTCGCTTCGGCAAACGGATCGGTGTTGAACTCGCCAACCCCGACTTCGTCCAGTTTGCGGAATCGTTCGGTGCGATTGGGTTACGCGTTGAAGATCCAAATGATTTTAAGCCGACGTTTGAAAAGGCACTCGCCTTAGATAAACCGGTTCTCCTTGAAGTCGTCAAGTAGTCTTGAGACTACCTTGGGATATTTATGGCGAAGTCTATAATTATTTAGACCCCGTGGTCGGAGCGGAATGTAATACAAGCATAGCCGTCAATTTAGGGATTTCGGGGTCCCGTAGGTTGGGTTGAGCGGAACAGAAAACAGAGATGTCAGTGTTCCATATACCCGTGAAATTCGACCTGTCGGCATATCCACTCAACACCGC
>JAGWBV010000133.1 GCA_021295715.1 Candidatus Poribacteria bacterium
AAGTACGCCCATGAAAGGGCATCTCACTCTCCTGACGAATTCAAGGTCCAGGAGCGGTCGGAGTTTCTCAAATTCTTGGAGGCTGAGGAACGAGAGACCCTCCTTGAAATTGGGTGTGGTCCCGGTTGGGATGCCCAATTTTTTCAAAGTCAAGGGCTCCGAGTTTTGGCGGTGGACAATACGCCAACGATGGTGAATCTCACTGCAGAAAAAGGTATCGCTGCTCAGGTTTTGGACTGTTACGATCTCGACCAAATTAACGAGCGTTTTGATGCGGTATATACCATGAATTGTCTCCTGCATATACCGAAACAGGACTTTGATCGGATTTTGCTTCTGATTTCAAGGCGGCTCAACGATAATGGTTTGATGTATATCGGCATTTGGGGAGACCAAAACTTTGAAGGTATCTGGGAACAGGATGGATATGAGCCGAAGCGGTTTTTCTCTTTCTGGAAGGTAGAGGCACTTCTCGAAGTCCTACAACGATCATTTAAGTTAGAATACTACCGGCGATTAGAGCCTCATGAAGGTAGGATATTCAATTCTCTTATTGTTCGTAAACGGATGGAGGTATGAAATGAGAAGGATAGTTTTCTATATTCTGAGCGCGGCAGGAGCGAGGCGATTGAGGACGACGCAATGGTACTCTATTACTCGTTCGATGAGGGAAAGGGAAAAGAGATTGAAGACCTGAGCGGCAAGGGAAACCATGGTACGCTTGAAGGCGATGCTAAATGGGAGAAAGATGGAAAGATCAACTCGGGAGTGTTTTTTAACGAACAGATTCAGAAAGGGGTCGTCGCCGCCGAAGCATCTGACAGTCTTGCAATTACCAAGAGTTTGACGATGGAGGTATGGGTATACCCAGAAAGCGTCGGCGATTATCGCAATGTGCGCGGACAGGCGGGACCTCACACATATTATCTGAGTATCCATCAAGGAAAACCCTCAGTGTGGATGGGATGCCCCGGTGCTGGTGGACGCACATGGAACAGCGCAAAGAACGAGATTCCGAACGATAAATGGTCGCACGTTGCCGCCGTTTACGAGTTTGATAAGGAACTTCGGCTTTATATCAACGGCAAACTTGATAATACCTATAAAGTGCAAGGCGAAATTCCGACTTCTCCGGCAGATCACTGGTTCGGCAACCGTCTCGATGGTCCGTGGCCCTATGGCGGAAGGCTTGATGAATTCGTCATCTATAACCGTGTCCTGACCGAAGATGAGATTCAGCAAGATATGGAGCAGGTTTTGAGTGTATCGCCGTTGGACAAAGCGGCGACGACTTGGGGACTACTAAAAAAAATTGCGAGATAAGTACAGAAAAAACAATGTCGGACATTCGATTCGCGAACCCAGACGATGAGGAAGCAATCCACCGAATCCTACAGGAGACCTGGGGAGAATCGCTGCTCTCTGATGTGTTCACCGATCACATCTCGTCGCCTGAGCATCAAGTCTTCGTGGCAGTGGATAATGGCAAAATCGTAGGTTTTCTTTCCGCTTTTCTGGTACTCAGCGCAATACCTCGATGGGAAATAGATCTTATTATTGTTCGTTCTACGCGTCGAGGAAAGGGTATAGGCACCTCTCTCATTGAAGAAGCGTTAACCTACGGTTCTAATCTCGGGGTGCATTGCGCGGCGGCATCCATCCGCATTGACAATTATCCAAGCCAAGGAGCTTTTTCCAAGGCGGGATTTACAACGGATGCTCAAGTGCGTAGTCTTTTTCTTTGGGATCCTTTAGCTTGCCAACCCACCACCAATGTACCGGAGACTGTCCATCTTATACCCGTCAATACATTACTCTATCGCGGGTTGTGGATTGAAGGATTTATTGCGTCTCAACTATCCGTGAAGGAACAGCACAATGTGATTCGTGCGGCTCAAAATCGTATTTCTCATGAGAACCGCATGAATACAGGACTGTTTATCCCAGACAGTCTTAAACAGACGACCGTCCCTGACCTATTAACCCCCGCCACCAACCACGGCCAATACCACCGGTGGGAATACGCATTCAAATAGGAATTGCTATGACACAATCATCTCTCCAAGTTGGGAATATGGTTCAACCTGTTGCTTCTGTTGATTTACCTCAGAGAACCGACTATGTGGGTAAGTTTGTTACCCTGTCTCCAGTCGATCCACAAGCCGATGTTTCGGAACTTTATGAGTGCTCCCACGGGTCGGATATAAAGGAGCAAATCTGGACCTACATGAGTTACGGTCCCTTTGACAACAGACATAGCATGCAGGAATGGCTTGCGGAAGGGACTCAATCAAGCGATCCACTCTTCTTTACCGTTCACCACTATGAATCGAAGCAACGCATTGGTATGGTAAGTTTTCTGAATATCGTCTCTGATATGCGACGACTGGAACTTGGGCATATTTGGTATTCACTGGATTTTCAGAGATCAAACGTGAACACGGAAGCCATATACCTCATGCTCTGCGAGGCTTTCGATAGGCTGCAATACCGACGCGTCGAATGGAAATGCGATTCTCTGAATGAAAAGTCTCGATCTGCAGCGATGCGACTCGGTTTTAAGTTTGAAGGTATCTTCAGACAACATATAATCGTAAAAGGTCGGAACAGGGATACTGCTTGGTTTTCAATGTTGGACAGCGAATGGCCTGCTATTAAGAAAAACATGGAAATGTGGTTGTATCAGAACCCTGACCGAAAGTTGTCCTTAACAGCACTCAACAATAATAAGTAAGGAGAAATATTCATGGGAAAATTCAGACTTGCCTGTCACCTCATCCAGTTTGGTGGTGAACAGCAAGAGAATCCAGAAAAAGTATTGCGCGAAGTCGCCGATGCGGGTTGGGACGGGGTCGAAAGTGTTCCTATGGAGGACGCAGAAGGACTCGTTGAAATGGCAACCCTTGCGCGCAGTCTTGGACTTCATATCGTCAACGCAGGTAGTGCGGGACTTGACAAGATAAAGTTCAATATCACACTGGGCAACAATGCCGCTGAAGTCCCATCATTACGTCGGAGTGAATGGGGCGGTGCCGATCCAAGCGATGCGGATTTTGAGAACGCTGCACGAACCTTAGACGACATCCTGGCATTCTGCGACGCGCACCACATCAAAGGCTTCCATCACGCACATCTTGGCACAATGCTTGAGACGGTTGAAGATGCCGAACGCCTCTTGGCAGTTGCGCCGAGCCTCTGGTTGCTATTTGATACAGGGCACATGCTCGCTGCGGGGAGTGATCCGATGCAGGTTTTTGAGAGCGAAAATTTGCGGAATAGGATTGGACACGTCCATCTCAAGGACTGCCACGCCAACGATCCAGAAACATGGGACTATAGAACGCAACGTTTCGGTGAGCAGGCGCGTTTTGCTGAACTGGGTGCGGGGAACTTAGGGCTTGATGTCAAAGCTGCTTTGGAAGGACTCGAATCCGTCGGTTATGACGGATGGGTCTCTGTCGAACTCGACCGTCCCTATCCGCCACGCCCACCGGCTGAAGCTGCAGTCGTAAATCGAGAATATCTGAGGGGTCTTGGATATTGAACGGAGGCACACTACTATGCTGAAGCGAATCAAAATTCAGGGGTATAAATCACTCGTGGATCTTGAGCTAAATCTCAAATCTCTTTCCGTGCTCGTGGGTCCTAACGCCTCAGGAAAGAGCAATTTCCTTGATGCTCTACAACTTTTGTCTCGGATGTCAACCTGTCATACCTTGGAGGAAACATTTGAGCCTCCATACCGAGGGCATCCACTGGAATCGTTCACTTTTGGAGATGAAGGTATCAAGAGCCTTCTGGAAAAGGAAAAAGTGTCGTTCAGTATAGAGGTAGATGTTCAACTTTCCGCAGCAGTTATTGAAAGTGTCAATCAGCGTATTGAAAAAATAAGAGAAACAACGGCAAAAAGCACGCAAAGTGCTGATAAATCTGTTTCGGATCGGCGGGTACTTGTGCGTGAGAAAGATCTACGGTACCGAATTGAGGTCGAAATGCTTCCAGAATTCGGCATCTTACGCGTGGCAGATGAATATCTCGCAGCATTAACCGAGGAAGGGCACCCAAAACAGAACAGGAAGCCTTTCTTAGAACGCACCGGGGATCGGTTGCATTTGCGGATGGAAGGACAAGCGCATCCACTCTACTATGAACGCTACCTTGACTACAGTATCCTTTCGAGGTCGCACTATCCTCCTCATTATCCTCACTTGACTGCAATGCAGCAAGAGTTGGCGAACTGGCTTACTTTCTATCTTGAGCCCAGAGAACAAATGAGGCTCCCAAACCCAGTCAAAGCAGTTCACGACATTGGATCAATGGGGGAGGATCTCGCAGCCTTTCTCAATACTTTGCAAGCTCGTAATAAGCAACAATTTCAATCTGTCCAGAAATCGCTCCATACCATGATTCCGTCTATAACGGGAATTGATGTCAGTGTTAACGAATTAGGTGAAGTTGAATTAGATTTGCGTGAAGGTGAAAAGCGCATTTCTGCCCGCGTTTTATCGGAGGGCACATTTCGGATTTTAGGGCTTTTGGCACTCGTTGGTGCCGAAGAGCCTCCGGCACTGATAGGATTTGAGGAACCAGAAAATGGCATTCACCCTCGCAGGATTCGGCGCATTGCTCAGTTTTTGGAAACTCGTATGACTCTTGAAGATACTCAGTTCATTGTGACAACACATTCGTCGCTTTTACCCGACCTTATTCCTCCCGAATCGTTGTATGTTTGCCGTAAGGTTAACGGGAACACAGAAATTGAACCTTTCAATATGATGCATGTGGGCCCACTATGGAAAAAATCAGATATTGAGGTAGCATTGGACGACGAAGATGCTCTATCCCCTTCAGAACGTATCTTGCGGGGGGATTTTGATGCGTAACATCAGTCTATTCACGGTTTTTGTGTTCCTCTGACAGGCAGTTTCATCTTTACGCTAAACCCGCAGCATGCCGTCCGGCAGCTGGGTCTCCGGCAGCATAGAACGTTCCACTATCTTTGTCAATATGGAGCATGGAAGGCGCAGCAATAGCACCTCCGTGTGCTCTAACTTGATGACCGCGACCGGCAAGCTCCTGCCGGACGTTTTCGCTGACACTATTGTTGATCGTCAACGAACCCGCTTGCCCGAACGTCTCTATACGGTTCGGATTCGGATCGAATGAGTCTTCGTGATGTGCGGTAGCGAAGCGTGGTGCTGTGACAGCATCTTCCGGTAGCATACCGAATTCAACGAAATCGAGTAGCAAATTCATCGTCGCTTGATCTTGCAGATCACCACCCGCAACGCTGATTGCTAAAATTGGGGCACCGTCTTTGAGAACGAGTGTAGGGGTCAGCGTGATTCTCGGACGCTTTCCGGGCTGGATACAATTCGGATGTCCGGACGTTGTATTGAGACTGCGTAAACGATTGCCGTAACTGACACCCGTCGGTCCGACCATGCCTCCTGCATGATAGACATTCGCACTCGGTGTCGCAGAGACGACATTTCCCCACCGATCAGCAACCGCACAGGTCGTCGTTCCACCGACTCCGGGTCGAAATACACCACCTGCCTTCAGGGGTTCCATGTTATCCACATCACCGGGTCTCGCTTCGTGCGATGCTTTCTGCATATCGATGAGCGGTCGGCGAATCTCAGTGTAGGCATCCGAAAGCAATGCGGTCATTGGGACATCTACAAATTCCGGGTCGCCATAATACGCATCGCGGTCAGCCATCGCTAATTTAAGTGCTTCCGTAACCGCATGCACGTAGTCTGCTGAGGAGTTGCCCATCGCTTTGAGATCGAAGCCTTCCAATAGACGCAATGCCTGACAGAGATAGGGACCCTGTGTCCATGGACCGCACTTGTATACCGTATACCCTCGATAATCCACCGTTACTGGGTCTTCAACAAGCGTAACATGGGCAGCGAGATCTGCCTTACGAAGAAACCCACCCTTGTCAATGTAAAAACCTTCTAACGCATCGGCAATATCGCTATTAGCACCGTTCCGTCCATAGAAACGATCACTTGCGGCTTGGATTTTATCCTCGCGGCTACCAGACGTTTTCTGTTCCGACACAATCATCCGACGCAGGGTAGTCGCCAAATCAGGATGCCAATCTGCCTCGCCAGCATCAAGGAGTGCCAGTGTGGGCGATACGATCTCCTCAAATGTCTTTGTGCCATACAACTTGAGCGTGGTCGTGCAGAGGTCGACAACCGACGGGACGGGTGCCATTTTAATGTCGCCGTTGGGGATATCGTTCTCGATGTACCAATCAATCGCATCTTGCGAAAGCGGGGCACGTCCCTGTCCTGAGAGGGATTTCACTTCCTGTTTTTCCGAGTCAAAGATAAGGAGTGGCACCTCACCCCCGATAGAACAGGCACCATGGTCTGTAACATTGAGTGCGAGAATCGTTCCTGCCGCTGCGTCTGCCGCATTTCCGCCTGCTTCCAGAATCTCGATTCCTGCGGCGACAGCCTTTGCACCGCCTGCGGCAACGACTCCCGTTTTACTAACGGCTTTCCATCCAATTTCTTGAGTATTTGGCATCGGTCTCTCCTTTGCATAAGCGTCAGAGGAATGGTTGTCAGTACGGATTTTCTGCGAAAATCCTTTCGGTTGTCGGCAGTCAGTCAGAAGAGGCTTTTGTTAACGAAAACCTCTTAACTGATAACCATTCTTCTGATTCTCTTCTTTGGGTTAGAGCATAGCATAAAAATTCATCTTGTGCAACTTCTAATAGTAATAGAGCAGATTCGTTTATGGTAGATTTTAGAATTACCTATACACTCTACACCGGTTCGGTTTCTTAACCGAACTGGGCTGAACCCAAGAACAATGCGCCCACATATAGTGAAATATCCCTAAATTGACACCCATGGTGCGGTTAGGAAACCGCACCATAGGTGTCAATTTAAAAAAAGGGTGGTTTTCCCATCTCCCAGGTCCGGTAGGTGCGGTTTCCCAACCGCACCATAGGTGTCAATTTAGGGAGTTTTCAGTAGCCTCTTTGAGTTTGCGAAAGGTAGTATTTTTTCCAGAG
>JAGWBV010000134.1:0-8239 GCA_021295715.1 Candidatus Poribacteria bacterium
GAGATTTCGACGATGCGCGCTTTATCAAGGTCAGCGGCATAAAGCCCATCGTCTTTTTCAAAGATATGAAGTTGATGAAGAGATTTCGGAAAATCAAGCATATTTTTTATCCCTGTATACAACAAACTGAATCAACACATTATTTTGTTTCAACTCGAGGAATGTCAATTCTTAAAATAATACTCTGTCACAACGACAGATATCTCTAACGAATCTTCTATTAGTCTGTCAACGTTATTTTGACTTTTTGTAGGTCGGGTAGAACAGAGTGAAACCCGACAAAATCGGTCGAGTACACCTATCAGTTTAGATGTGACAGACTACTATGTATCACTCAACACTCGCTATGTTGCAATTCCCATGCCAATCGGAAGAACCTACGCCGTTCGTGAATTTTAGGAAAATGTGACCACGCACATTTTTCGCAGTCGGCAAATTTTGCATACCTAACTCTGCAGATATTGCATAGTTCCAAAATACAGCGATACTGGTGTGTGATATCTCGAACACCAATGCTAACAACGATAAGCCCTTAACCTACTCCCAATCCGCGTGTCCGCTATCAACCATCCTCCGATTGATGTACAAGTTATCCGAGTATCGCCAGACATGCGCGACTATGCGCCCGTAAATATCGGTAGCGACCGACTTGATTGTGACGCGCTTCAGCTCTATGAGGAACTTCAGGTAGGCGGTGGATCTTTGCCCTTCGGGGGTGGTGTTTTCAGGGGCGTTTATATTTGCTAAGCGAATGCGTTGGGTTGACGTGCTAAAGGTATCACCATCGGTCACGGATGTGACATAGGCTGAGTACTCATACATCGCTCTACCTCCTTCTCGAAGGAGTAGGTTATAAGCGCATGTGTGAATGGAAAACGGAATAGCCGCTATCCGTCACAAATTAGGGATTTATACTATGGTAACGCGGATGGACCGTAGGAAGGTTGCATAAAGTGCAATTCTTTGGAAATGCCGTGCGTTAGTGAGGTAAAACAGGGTGGGATAAGTTCATGATGTAGATAGGCGCGCTTGAGAGCACGCCTATCAAAATTGAAAAACCACGATTGTAAAACGTAGGAGCAACAGAGAGGAATTTAGTGATTGCCGTGCTGGAAACGGAATACGCCACTGTGTTTTGTCCCGATGTACAGCATATTACCATCAACAGCAAGAGCAGTCGCCGCGTAGGGTGATTCCGACGTAATTTGTCTCCATATATTTGTCTGATCATCTACCTGATAAACACCGCTATCACACACACCGTAAAGGGTTGAGCCGTTAGGTGCAATCCAATCTACAAGGAACGCCTTTCCATCAGTATCGGTGAGGGCATGCCAGGTTTCACCCTCGCGTGAACGCATCACTCCTGCGTCCGTTGAGATGTAGAGGGTTGAACCTACAAAGAGAATGTCTTTGTAGTAAGCAAACGGAAAGGCGAGGCTTTGGGTAAAGATCGGAAGAGGTCGCCTTCCCGTTTACCGGCATAGATGGTATCGTCCGAAGCGGCAAGCGTGAAACCTTTCGCGTCAATCGGCGGGAGTTCTCCGCGATCTTCTAAACCTGTGTGGTGCCACGTCGAGTCGCCGGGTCGCCACCTGAAGAGTTTCCGGCGGTGTTCCATAAAAACGGTCTCTCCAGCGAGGATAAACCCTCCATTTCTTGTGTCCTCTTCAGCGATAAGGAGTAAACTCTCTCGCCACTGCCGTTCCGTTTCACGAACATTGACGTTTGTCTCCCTCGCTTCTCTGAGTCTTTTCTTCCATTCAACGTATAAGTTGTCTTCGGCGAAATCCGGGAAGCCTTGAATGGGTGCCAGTGCCTCGCCTTCAACAGAGAGGCGAAAAAGTTGTGTTCGATTCAAGGTGATGCTGCTGACATAAAGGGTCTCATCGGCTGTCCCAATCCTGGGAATCAGAAGTTTACCTCCCCCATACACGTTAACAGTCTCCCAAGATTCACCACCGTCCGCTGATTTGGCAATTTTGCCCCCGGTAACGGCGTAGAGACCGTTTTCGCCTGCGATCAGATTCTGGACATCGGCACTTACGAGTCCTATCATAAAGGGGTGCCATGCGTGCCCACCATCTGTTGAGCGAGTGACTCCGGAGAGTTCGGATTTGTAAAAATTATTTTCATCCAATGCCACAACAGGCAGGAAACCACCAGTAAAGGCATGCGGTAGGTCGCGCCCTGGATCCGTCCATGTCTCGCCGCGATCATAGGAGAGCAGCACGCCACCGGGCCCTATCACCATAAGCGTGTCTCCAACCGGAACAATCCTAACAGTGCCTATTAACTTAAATAGATATTCATCGGTGTTAGGCGTAATATCGTTCCACGAGTCGCCGAAGTCGGTTGAATAGAAGAGTGAGCAATGCGGCGCGTCCGGTTGACCTGAAATCGTTGTGACATAAAGTCTGTTCTCAGTAGCTGCCAAGGAATTGGTCCCGTCTGCGGTCGGCAGGGGCACTTTTTCCCAATCGTCGGCAAACCGGAAAAGCCCTCGATTCGTTCCAACAAAGAGGATTTGGTTTGTTCCTGAAAAGAGAACATTGTCAATGGCAAGAGCGTCGTGGATTCTAAAGTCAACATTATTTGCCTCTGGTGTAAGACGGGTTTGCAAACCTTCTCCAATAGGTGTCCATTGCTTACCACCATCCTCGGAACGAAACACCGCTGTTCTGAGGATGAGGTACATCGTCACATTAGTATCCTGTGGGACGCGCGCTCGGGGTGCATCCGTGACAGCCAGGGCGACAGGGCGTCCCTTCGGGCGCGCGCCGAGGACCTTCCACGTTTTACCGTCGTCAGTTGAGGGTAAGAGTTCATCAGATGTGAGGAGATAGTGGGTATCGCCGCGTTCCGCCATAATTGGATCAAACTGCCGACTTGGACCGGCGGAACTGACAAAGGTCCACGCGTCCGCCTTCTCTGTGAGTCGATAGAGACCTGTTTTTGCAATAAGGTAGAGTGTTTGATCGGATGCGACAAAGAGTCCTGGTCTTGAAATGCCTCCGGGTCCCTTCGTCTGAACCCACTGCGGTTCTTCTGTCTTTGGCACCTCTGTTGTATCCGCTTGTGCTGCGGCCAATAGCCCGGTATCGATGCTCGGTCCTGTGCCTTTGCCGCGTCCCTCAACATCGGCATTGCCAAATCGATTTTTGACCTCCGGTTTCCGGTTGACATCTAACACCACGGGTGCGTCGATGAGTTCAATTGTCATCTCGGATGTCGCGTCGAAGTTATAGGGCTGTTGGAAACGGGATAAGGCACGGGGACCGAACCCCATTATTAGGATAACCAGAAGCGTTGCGGAGACAGAGAGTGTCCAGGGCACCCAAGGCTTGCTCACTGAAGGCGTGGCAGGCTTGATGCGGGCGATCTCTGTGATGATGTTTTCAGTGAGGGTTGGCGAAAGTTGGAAAATGCCTGAGACATCGTGGAGCAAGTGTTCTTGTTTTTCTAACCGCTTACGGGCGCGGCGGAGTCGGCTCCTAATGGTGTTCGGCGACACCCCCAAAAAGGTGCTGATTTCCTTACTCGTCATCTCCGCGAGATAATAAAGTGTTACGACAGTGCGTTCACTCTCCGGTAGTTTTTGGAGCAGGCGTTTGACGAGTTCACGATGGTGTTCAAGAGATACTTCCTCGCTATACGTCGTCTTATATTGCGTATAACATAATTCCTCTAATTCGGCCGTGGGCATTGCATCCAAGGATGTCGTCGGTTGCCGCTTTTTTCGGAGCCACGTCATGCAGTGTCGGGAGGCGATTACATAGAGCCATCCGGGGAAATTCTCCGGGGGTTTTAGGGTCGATAACTTTCTGTAAACCTTCAGGAAAATATCCTGTGTGATTTCTTCCGCGATGTGAAAATCACCTATCTTTCGCCAGACGAGCGTATGAATCCATTTCTGATATTTGTTCACGAGCGCGGTAAACGCGCGCTCATCTCCCTCCAAAGTCCGTTGAATTAAGTCGATGTTATTCTCTTTCATCTGTCTCCCTCCAAAAGGAAAAATAAGGCTTCATGATATAGTAACGCCTATCGGAGACTGAAATGGTGCATAAAATGCAATTTTTGCGCAATGAATTGCGCGACTACGAACCGACGAGAAAAAAGGCGCGTAGCGGACGCGCCTTCCAAATATGTAACGTGAGGCTGACAAAATTTTAGACTTGACAGGAGGGTGTAGACATGCTACGCTACTCTAATATTAATTATTCTCGGCACCTTCATCAATCCAATCGATGAAAAGTTGGACTTGGTCTCCATCCAACGGGGGACCGCCTGGAGGCATGCCACCGCCATCAATGCGTTTAACGATAAGGCTGCCATCACCATTGCCAGCGACAAATGCGGGACCGTTCGCGCCGCCCTTCTTGAAGGTATCGTATTTGCTGAGATCAAGCCCGGCGACACCGGGCGCAGCGTGGCATCCTGCAACGGCGCACCGTTCAGCGAGTATCGGCTGAATATCGTCCTTAAAAGAGATGCCCTCCACAACGGGCTCTTCGACAGGCGGTGGTTCAGGGACTGGTGTTTGTGTGGCAGGAGGTGTTGTTGTGGGTTGGAGGACACCCGTCATACTGGTGGTGTCTTCAGTGCTATCGCCTTCATCGCCGCAACTGGCGACGAAGATCGCAATGAGAAAGAGACTCATGGCGAAAATAGGAATAGAAACGGAATGGGCATATCTTTTACGCATACCTATAAAAGATGAGGCAATCACGACTGGATTCTCCTTTTTTGAGAAATGTGTTTTTGGGCGTAACTTGTAAGTTAAAACTTGCTGTAAAATGTGCAGGAATTTCGTTATTTTGTATATAGAATATCACGATACAATGGAGATGTCAAATGAAAATTTTGATTAACACTGATATTACATCGGAACAACAGCAGCAGATCGAATCGGTTTCTAACGACCTTTCGCTTGTGCGTCCACAGGATTCAGAAGAGGCACTGCGCGAAATTGTAGACACCGATATTGTGTTCGGTGGGTTCAATCGTTCGCTTTTTGAAAATTCGAAACAACTGAAATGGGTACAAGTGCTTTCGGCTGGCGTTGATGGCTTGTTATTTCCGGGGTTTGTCGAAAGCGATGTTATTCTAACGAGCGCGAAAGGGTTTGTGGGTCCGCATTTGGCAGATCAGACCTGGGCGTTACTTCTCGGTCTCCTCCGAGGTGTCGGACGTTCGGTTCGCGAGCGGACGTGGGATAATCGGATGTCGATCCGTCTGGCGACGTGGGAGTTAAGCGAGCAGACGTTAGGAATTATCGGACTCGGTGGCACGGGGATCGATGTGGCGCGTCGGGCACAAGGGTTCGATATGCGTGTCATCGCCGTGGATCCAGAGACGGTTGAAGCCCCATCGTTTGTCCACGAAGTCTGGAAGATGGATCGGTTCCATGATCTCCTTACGGCGTCAGACGTCGTTGCTATCTGTGCTCCGTTGACCCCGGAGACGCACGGTATGTTCGATGATGCGGCGTTTGAACAGATGAAATCGCATGCACTGCTTATCAACGTCACGCGTGGTAAGATCGTAGACGGACCGGCACTGCTCCGTGCGCTTACTTCAGAGAGTATTGGCGGTGCGGGGTTGGATGTCACACCTGAAGAGCCGTTGCCTACTGACAGTCCGTTATGGGATCTACCGAACGTGATTGTTACACCACACGTTGCGGGTGGTTCACCGATCCGCTTGGACCGGAGTGTTGGGCTTTTCTGTGATAATCTGGAACGGCTCCTCGTTGGCAAACCACTTTTGAGTGTGATTGACAAAGAGAAAGGGTACTAATCTTTTAGGATTTATGCAAAATCCCATCCTTTCCTATCAGAATCGGAAGATTGGAAGGTTCTTGGTTGGAAGATTGGAAGGTTGGTCCCCCATCCTTCCCTCCTTCTTCCGTCCTTCCATCTCCTTCTTCTTAAAAATCAGCGATTTTAACGAGCTGCTTCCCGATATTGCCGCCTTTTAGCATGCTAATGAACGCCGCGGGCGCGTTTTCGATTCCACCTTCCTCAATCGTCTCACGGTATTTCAACTTGCCCTGTCGTAACCACTCTGACATTTCAACGAGTGCTTCCGCATGCCGATCGGCGTACTCAGAAACGAGGAAGCCTTCGATTCTTGCGCGCTTGGTAATCATATTCCAGAGGAAACGCGGTCCTGTCTCCGGTTTCTCTAAATTATATTGTGAAATCTGTCCACAGATGACGACGCGTCCCTTGATCCTTAAATTGGGGAAAACAGCATCCGTGATGGCTCCGCCGACGTTGTCGAAATAGACATCAATGCCATCCGGAAGGAGTCTCTGGAGCTCCTCGTGATAATCATCAACCTCTTTATAATTAAAAGCATCATCAAAGCCGAGTTCATCAACAATGTAAGCGACTTTTTCATCAGTCCCCGCGGAACCGACAACCCGGCATCCCTTGGTTTTTGCGATCTGCCCGACGACGGAACCGACGGCACCAGCGGCACCAGAAACAAATACGGTCTCCCGTTCTTGAAGCTTCCCAACCACAAGCAAGCCGAAGTAGGCTGTTAGACCGGGCATACCGAGAATCCCGGCACCGGTTGAGATAGGTGCGATTGTCGGATCAATTTTCCGCAGTCCATTACCAGCAGCGACACCGTATTCCTGCCATCCGATACCTGCGTTGACGATATCACCTGCCTCAAAATTCGGATGCTTCGACGCAACGACCTGAGCGATCACACTCCCCACCATGACCTCATCAATTTCCACGTTGGCGGCATAAGATTTCGCTGCATTAATCCGTCCACGCATATACGGATCAACTGAGAGGTAAAGCGTCTTTACCAATACCTCGCCATCCTCGGGCGTTGGAATCGGGACCTCAACTAAGTTAAAGTCCGATTCTTTCGGGTACCCTGCAGGTCGGGAAGCGAGTGTAATTTGACGATTCATTTAATATTTCTCCTTTATTCGTTTTCAGTCAGTAAAATCGCGAGCGGGAGCTCGCTCCTACAGCGATGCTACGGGATCGGATTTCCTATGATTAAATTGGACGGGATCTTCACCGTGAACGACGATGAGTTTGTGCTGCGGCGCGTCCCAATCAAAAACTTTGACAATCGGTAGGATGACCCGAATCGCTAAACCGATACGCCGTTTATCAGAGCGATTTGCCTCCGAGTGATGCAAGGTGCGCTCATTAAAGAGGACAAATTCGCCGGGTTGCATCTCAAGGTTGACGATAGTGCTGGTATCAATGAACCCAAGGTCACCCATCTGATTGAACGCCATGTCCGAGGTCGCTTTGACGTGCGGTACCACTTTTCGGTGTGAACCTGGAACGATTTGGAGACAACTGTTTTCTAATGTTGCGGAATCGACAGCAATCCACGCAGAAATAATAATAGGTGGCTCAAGGGGCCAATAGTTGAAGTCTTGATGCCACGGAATCTCCTTCGCGCCCGGTTCCTTGATGAAAAAATTCGTCCGCCAGAGCAGAAGATCGGGACCATAGAGAGATGCCATCCGTTTGATGATAGTCGGATGTGTGGCGAGATTGTGAATTAATTCAGAGTCAAGATGGCGGTTATGCCCTAATTGGTTATGATCCGGCGGTGCAGTCTCAAGTACTTCCTCGATTTCCGAATGCATGGTGAGCATCTTTTCAGAACTACAGAGTTGGTAAGGACCGAGGTAGCCTTGCCGCCAAAACTGTTCCCTTTCTTTCGTGCTCAATGCGTGATTTCCGTTCTGCATATTTTAATTTTACCTTGCGGTTAGATAACGTGCGTTTCGAATTTGATGTCCGTTCCATAAACCCGCCTGCGCCGTTGTTGCAGGCTACAGGTTCCGCACACTTGGTCGGAACGTCGTGGAAACAGACAGAGGACATACATTTATAGTAAAGCCCATAATTACTTGGACATTACGGATAGGCGAGGATACAATCCTCGCCAGCGGTGGTGTAGGCTTCTTCCACTGAACAACTGTCCACATATTTTCTGAATTTACTATAAAATCCGCAATACTATTGCTGACAGACATGCACTTTAACCGCGCCGGAGGTTTTATCGGCAGACACTCGGAACGCTTCGACAATCTCTTCAAGCGGATAGGAGTGTGTCACCAATTTTGTCGCATCAACCTTACCGGAGTCAATCAACTCAATTGCCGCCTCAAAGTCGGTCTCCATCCCGCTATACCCGTAGCAGTTAGACCCTGTAACGAATGCTTCTGACCAGACGATCTTGG
>JAGWBV010000134.1:8268-8598 GCA_021295715.1 Candidatus Poribacteria bacterium
TCCGAACGATATTCATAGCGGTGTCAAAGTTTTCCCCACCGCCTACGGTTTCAACCACTGCATCAAAACCGATGCCGTTCGTGACATCCTTGACGTATTCTCGGACATCGGTGTCGCTGACGTTTACGATATGATCTGCGCCGAGTGCTTTTGCCAGTTCTGCCTGCTGCTCGTACTTGACGGTAATCAATGTCTCTTTGACACCCGCGGCGACTGCATCCGCTAAAGCGAATTGTCCGATCGTCCCGCCCCCGATAATTGCGACTGTATCTCTGGAATTGGCACCTGTCCGCGCGATGGCACGATGTGAAACAGCGAGCGGTTCAACGA
>JAGWBV010000135.1 GCA_021295715.1 Candidatus Poribacteria bacterium
TTCACTCCGTTCTACCTGCAGGAAATACCCAATCAAAAACACCTACAAAAAGTCAAAATAACGTTGACAAACTACTAGTGTGTCTCTTGCGGAGATAATCCCCACTCGCGCCACATTGAGAGATTAAAAAGCACGCCATCTGTTTTTATGTGGTCCACTCCCGCAGTCATTTTTACCAATTCGCTTGAATGAATTAATAAATACTCCTCTACTTCAAGAACCATCCTGTCAATTTCGGCAAGAAACCCACCAGCGGATAATTCATAATTCCGCGGATTGGTTTCGACCTGTCGGAGTTTTTCGACCTGTTTCTCAAACCGGTTAACTCGATCTAACGTTGCTTTAAGTTCTTGATTGTTCTGAATCATTATGAATTACCTCAACTATACCCCGTCGCGAGTTGTCACGTTTAACTTGCCAGTCTTCCACTGCTTCCTGCTCACTCGTAATCGTCCCCTGTTTCCGAATCCAGAAAACACTCGCTCCAAAAACCGCTTGGGTCTTCTGTGGATCAAAAACGAGAGCGACTTCACCATGCACTTGAGTGACATCAAACGAATCCTCCATCAGCAGAAAAATATCTACGTCCGCGGGGACCGGTTTGGCAGTTACAAACGAACCAAATACAACAAATCTCACCACTTTTTCAGTGCTGTGTGCCAACACAAAGATACGTTCTAATCGTTGTCCAACTAACTCCCTTTGTTCAGTTCCTGTGCCAAAATGCTGTAGAATTTCTGTCAATGTTGCTTGATGAATTCCTACGGGTAGATCGCCATTATTGTCAAATGCGGGCCATTTTTTCATGTGAATTTTGGTCTTGGTCCTACCCGTGCATCAGCATTGCAATGAGTTTTCTTGTCTTTCACAACTACATCCGTATGTGAAAGAGTAATGAAGGCTTACTTATAACTTTCCCGCCACAATTCGGGTTGCTTGCAGGCAATGATAATACATTCTTCGTGTAGATGTCAATTGAATATTATAAAGAATCAGCGCAAAGTTGTAGAAGCTATAAACGGTGGGAGACTCGGAAGACCTACCAATCAATTCACAATTTACTAAACATTTGTGGATCCAATTCTATCGCCTTTCTAAAGTCTCTAAGAGCAAGATTAGTTTTACCTTTTTCGCGGTAAACAGTGCCTCGCCCTAAGTACGCTTTGGCATAGTCCGATTTGTGGACTATCGCTTTGTCATAGTCTTCAATAGCTTTATGAAATTCCTTTTTGATAAAGTAAGCAGTACCACGATCGCAATAGGCTTCAGCATAGCCCGATTTGTGGACTATCGCTTTGTCATAATTTTCAATAGCAGATTCTATTTCATTTCTGGCGAGATAAATAATAGCACTATTGCGATAGGCTTCAGCATAATTTGGTCGAAACTTTATTGCTGCAGTATAGTCAAGAATAGCCTTGTCAATTTCGCCATTTTCGCGGTAGGCGACACCTCGATTATTATAGGCTTCAGCAAAGTCGGGTTTGAGTTGTATAGCCTCACTTAAATCTTTAATAGCAAGGTTGATACTACCTTTATTACAGTAAGCAGTACCGCGATTGTAATAAGCTTGAGCATAATTTCGGTTCATGTCTATCGCTTTGTTATAGTCTTTGATCGCAAGATTAACCTTGCCATTTCTCTCGTAAGCATTGCCTCGATTGTTATAGGCTTGGGCAGATTTTGGTTTAAGTTGTATAGCTTTATTCAAATCCTTGATAGCCTTATTAATTTCCCCCCTATCACTGTAAATAGCACCACGATTGTAGTAGGCATCAACATAATTTGGATCCAACTCTATTACCTTACTCAAATTTTTAATGGCTTTTTCAAAGTCCCCTTTTTCCCGATAAGCACTCCCACGGTTGTAATAGGCATCGGTAAAGTCAGTTTTGAGTTTCATAGCCTCGGTAAAGTCTGTAATAGCCTTGTCAAACTCGCCTTTTTTCCCATACGCCGTACCGCGACCACAATAAGCATTAGCATACCCATGTTTCAGTCGTATAGCCTCGGTAAAGTCTGTAATAGCCTTGTCAAACTCGCCTTTTTCGGTGTAAGCCGTGCCGCGATTATAATAGGCTCCGGAATGATCTGGTTCCAGTTCCATTGCCCTATTAAAATCTACAAGGGCTTTGTCAAATTGGTGTCTTTTACCGTAAGCAGCACCGCGATTGTTATATGCATTTGCATAAAGCGGGTTGAGATCCATAGCATCTGAGTAGGCCGCTATTGCCATGTCTAATTGCCCAAACATCATTAGAGCATTTCCGAATTGGAATGCCAACTTAGAATGCAGTTCTTTTTCAGATATATCGGACGACGGATCCTCCTGAACCTGCTTTTTATCTATGGCTTTTCGGATACCATTCACCACATTTTGCCAGCCTTCACTCTTATCCTCCCATTTGGTAATGGGCAAGCCTTTGTCAGGAAGAGCTTGAAAATCACTTAGTTGATGATTTAACCAATCGCAATGCTCAAGGATGATTGGAATAACCCTTATCTCTGCATTTAATGCCGCTGCCAATTTTTTATTACAGTTTTCAGAGTCAAGGCTATGAGCAGAAGTCACATAAAGCAGAAGGTCGGAGTCCGCCAGATCACTGAAAATAGCATCACGCCATTTGTCGCCCGGTTGGATTTCGTTGTCATGCCAGATGCTAATTATACCTTCACGTTTCAGAAGGGCAAGACGCGTTATCAACTCGTCCTTTTCTGTTGTATTTTTATGCGAGTAGGTAATAAAAATCTTTAAAGGTTTACTCACGACTCCTCTCCTCTACAATGTGAGCTACTTGAGGGTAATAATAACATGCAAGGTGAACAGATGTCAAGTAAACCTAACAAGGCAGACAGAACACACATTTTATCTGACTTTGAAGCGGTTGAAAGAGTGGATCTGAGGTACGGTATACGCTGTGCGCCTACTATTTTTAGGTTAGCGTTGCAGTTCGTAGGATAATCCGATCCTTTGTCCAATTATCGCGATACCACGTACACGCCTCAAAGGTATCGTTGAGCACATCCATGCGCTGCTGCAACATCGCTCGGAATTGCTCTCGGAGTTCGGTCAATTCGGGTTCGTCAATCAGGTTATGGGTTTGGAACGGGTCAGCAATATTATCGAAGAGTTTCTCACTTCGATCCGGACGATGGACGGCGTAGGTGTGTTGCTTTGTGCGGAGCGCACGCCACTCATACCCGTCCTCCCATTTGGCGGTACATCCCATTCCTTGCATGAACGCTGCATCCGGTTCATGAGCAGGTCTGTCAAACGCAGCGTCGCTGAGATCCGTCCCTTCAACAGCCTCTGGAATCGGTAAATCCATCATCGACAGTAGTGTCGGCATGATGTCGGGTGTGTTCAAGCATGCATCTGAGACATGATCCTCCGGAACCTGCCCCTGCCACCGAACAAGGAACGGAACACGCACCGCTTCCTCATAAAAGATGTTTTTTGCACGGCGCCCCTGTGCGCCGAACATTTCGCCGTGATCAGAAGTGAACACAAAGATTGTGTTATCTCGCAAACCGAGGTCATCAACGGCTTGTAGCAACCGTCCTATATTCCTATCCAGATTCGCGGTCATCGCATAATAAACACGCATCCACTCAGGGAGCGCAGCACGCTCCGCCTCGGACATAATAGCCCACGTATCGCCGTAAGGGTCATTTTCGTCGCGATAGTTTGGCGGTAACGGGAAGTCAACGTCTCGGAAATTCTCATAATCAGCGGTTGGAACGTTGTCCTGTGTCCAAGGATCGTGCGGTGTCCCGATTGAAAGGAAAAGTGCGAACGGATTATCGCTCGTTGATGTCCGTTGCAGGTAATCAATCGCCATATCCGTTTGACCGTCGGGTTCATACCCCGGAAGTACAATCTTTTCAGGTGAGTCTTTGTGGTAAGATGCATCAAAGTACAGGTGATGAAAATTGTAAGCCGACCACTCGCCATCGAAACCGAGTCGATGGCGTCCGGGCGGAATGTAAGAATTCTTGGGGTCGTTGTGTCTCCCCAATTGATTTGCCCACAGATGCCATTTCCCGATGTAGCTTGTCTGGTAATCGTTGCGATGCAAAACATGACCGAAACAGTCATGATTCGGGTTCATGCGGAGCTCATTAATCGCCATACCGGTGCTACTGGCGTATTTACCGGTGAAGAGCGAGGCACGATACGGAGCACACATTGGGCTACCGGAGACAGCGTTGCAGAAATTCGCGCCCTCTGTGGCAAATTTATCTATATTGGGTGTGCGTGCGCGGGTATCCCCAGCGTAGCCACACGACTGGTAGCGGAGTTGATCGGCGAAAACATAGATAAGGTTCGGCTGCTGCATTGTTGAAGTTGAACGGGACATTTTTAATTATACCTTGCGGAGAAAGGACGTGGGTTAGAACTTTGACGTGCCTTCCTTAAATCCGCCTTCCATTTCATTACAGGCTACGAGTTTCCGGTTAATTCTGATGAAGTGTGAACCCCGTAGGGTGAAATCTCTGTAGGGTTCCAACGTAAGAATCGTTATGTTTTCTGATGCCTGCAGCATAGCATATTTTAGGAGATCATTCAAACCAAAAACTCGGTAAGTCGTTTGCCGCTCGCGGAAAGGATTGACTACGAATTAGGAGGCTTTCTCCACTGTCCTTCAGTGACCTGATCTACAAGAATACGCGCTTTTTGACTCGCTCGAACCTGTTTTTCGATTTCAACGGGATCCCATTCTGCCAAGAGTTGTGCTTCAAGTTCTTGGCAGATTGCTTGATATCTCTCGTCATTAGCGAGATTCCGAAATTCATTTGGATCTTCAGCAATATCGTAAAGTTCTGGCACATCACCGAGGCTATAGTTGAATTTATATCGTCCTTTCCGCAGCATCGCCATCGGACGTTCAACACCATGCGCGAGGTATTCGGAGAACGCGAAATCTTTCCAATCACTTGCGACTCCCTCCGTCAAAGGCAACAGACTGTTCCCATCCAGTTGACTTAAGGGTTGAGCACCCGCAACATCAACAAGCGTTGCTGTTAGATCCACGAGAGAGACGACTTCATCAATATGCTTGCCTGCGGACAATCGGTCAGGGAACATTATCTGTAGCGGCACACGAACAGATGCCTCATAGAAATTCGACTTTCGCCACATCCCGTGTTCACCGTTCATTTCACCGTGGTCGCTGGTGTAGACGACAACTGTATTCTCCAACTCCCCGGTCTCTTCAAGTGCCTTGAGCAAGTTGCCAATTTTTTCATCAAGATAGGTAATCAAACCATAATAGCCAGCGCGCCCGCGACGGACAAGTTCCTCTGGAAAGTCAACACAGCCGAACATACGTCGCATCCGTTGATATACAGGATGCTGGTTTTCGAGGTGTCCGTCTGGAATGTTGGGGAGATCGATCTCTTCAAGCGGGTAAAGATCCCAAAATCGTTTCGGCACGACGAGAGGGAAATGTGGTGCGATAAACGAGACGTTGAGTGCCCAGGGTTGTTCCTGTCGTGCTGGGTCTCGGAGATACGCCAGAGCCTCTGTTTCTGCGAGGTCGTCTACCTCGATCTCCTCGGTTGTTCCCGGGCGGGCTTGTGCAAGCCCTTGCCATGGACGCTGTGCTGGTGGTATCCCATTATCCCAGTCTGTAAGTCCGTGCTGTCGTTCTGCGTGCAGATCCCGTGCAAGTTGTGCTCGAAACCCATGGAGCTGGTCCATCCCACCGAAATGCTGTTTTCCAGAAAGCACAACATCGTAGCCTTCTGCCCGTAAGAGATGTGCCCATGTAACAGCATCCGGACGCAGCGGTGCCGCGTTGTCCCATGCACCAATGTGATGGATGTACTTACCCGTCATAAAGGACATCCGGGACGACATACAGAGCGGCGAATTGCAGTACGCATTGGTGAAGGTAACACCCTCCTCAGCGAGCCTATCCATGTGCGGAGTTTGAACGAGAGGATGCCCGTAGGGACCGCTGTACATGGGTGCATGCTCGTCGGACACAATGATGAGAAGGTCGAGGTGTACTGCCTGCGGTTTTTTAGACCACTCCCTAATATAAGATTGTGCTATAATACAATCTCATTGAAAGGAGCATCCAA
>JAGWBV010000136.1:0-7626 GCA_021295715.1 Candidatus Poribacteria bacterium
TTGACACCTATGGAATTTCAACAGCAAAACTTATCTTAACTTTGCGAAAAAGTGGTCTAAATAAGCGTATGCACTTCAAGGCGTTGTCTTGAAGGCATGATGTTTGTTCCTTACATGGTCATCCGGTGAGGGTGAGGACGTAACGCAACCAGAATCCTTTGTATAACCCATGAGGAGACTTAATTCTTCGCCGGTGCGACATAGTATTGTTTTAGATAGGATATTTTGAGAAAAATATAGTAATGATTTTCTTTCCAGGGAGCCTTTCTGCAAAATAATCTCCGAGCGTTTAAGTGTTGACACAAATAAATCTAAAGTTAACCCACTTTAACACCTTAGCTTGCAAATAGACTAGGGGGTGCTTGGCTTGGAGGTTGAAGCAAACTAATTGGTATGAATGGATTTGTGGGTTGCTCCACTTGTTGTGGAGATCCTATTGCGAAACCTTCAAATGAGTAAAGTTCCGTTTCGCTTTGAAATCCAGATGGATTTTTCTCCATAGGTGAAGCAGGCATTTGTCTATCGTGTTGTTTTAACATTGCAGCAATATCTTTTCGTAATTTAATACCAGTTTGTTCCTCAAAGCCAGCGACGCTCTGATAGTCGTTACCAAAAACAGCAGTAATATCTATGCCTTTGTTCACTGCATCTGTTAAGCTTGCTTTGGCTTTTTCCCATTCCTGTTGGTGCAACCAAGCTTTTGCGCGATTGTAATAGGCTGGTGAATAATCGGGATCTAATCTTAGTGCTTTCGTATAGTCTTCGCGTGCTCGACTAAACTCGTTATTGCCGAAGTAAGCCAGACCACGATTATGATAAAATGCTGGCTCACTCGAGTTTAAATTTATTGCCTTACTATAATTTTCAATAGCTGCATCAAAATCGCCCTTGTTTCCATAAACGTTGCCAAGGTTGTTATAAGCTGCAGCATTATCTTGCTCCAATTTTACTGCCTTGTTTAAGTCATTAATTGCGAGACTCATCTTGCCTGTATCACCGTAAGCAACGCCGCGATTGACATAGGCGTTGATATGATCTGGATTAAGTTCTATCGCCTCGGTATAGTCCCTGATCGCCAATTTAAGTTTTCCTATACTATTGTAACCAATAGCGCGATTAAAATAGATATCCGCATGATTGAGACCAAGTCCTATCGCCTTCGTACAGTCCCCGATAGCTTTGTCTATCTCACCTATAAGACCGTAAACTGCCCCTCGAGTGGCATAGGTCTCCGCATCATTGGGGCTGAGTTGTATGGACATCGTATAATCTGTAATAGCCAAGTCAACATCACCTTTGCGTAAATAAACATTACCACGATTATGATAGGGCGCGGCAAGCCTTGGATCAAGTTGTATTGCGATCGTAAAATCTGTAATAGCATGGTCAAATTCGTCTTTGTTACCATAGGCGACACCTCGATTTATATAGGCTGAAGCATGATCGGGTTGGAATCGAAGGACGATGGTATAGTCTGTAATAGCATTATCCAATTCACCTTTTGCGCTATAAGCGATACCGCGATAAAAATAGTACTCAACACGATGGGGGTTGAATTTTATCGCTATGTTATAATCTGCGACAGCATTGTCAAAATCGCCTTTGCCGCTATAAGCATTGCCACGTTCATAATAAGTATTGGCATTAAAGGGTACTAATTCTATCGCTTTCGTACAATCCGCAATAGCCAAATCAAACTCACCATTATTATTATAAGCGACCCCACGAATTAGATAGGCATCGGCAGCATTCGGGTTACGTTCTAATGCTTCTTCACAATCTGTGATAGCAGAGTTATAGTCTTCTGTAAGGCTATAAGCAATCGCGCGGGTGATATAGAGGTGAGCGGCATTCGGATTGAGTTCTATTACCTTCGTGCAGTCAGCGATAGCAGAATCAAAGTCGCGTTTAAGTACGTGAGTATGACCGCGAACAACATAAGCATCAATGTAATCCGATCTCAGTGCTATTGCCTTGCTATAGCTTGCAATAGCTTTGTCAAGTTCCCCCTTGCTGCTATAAGCATTGCCACAAAGCATATAAACATCAACATAATCTGGCTTCAACCGTATTGCCTTGTTATAGTCTAAAATGGCAAAGTCAACCTCATCTTTGCTGTTGTAAGCGTTACCGCGAACTAAGTAGGCATCAGTAGCATCGGGATTAAGCTGTATTGCTTTGTCACAGTCCTCAATGGCACGATTAAACTCATTTTTAATAAAATAAGCGTTGCCGCGATGGTAATAGGCTTCGGCATAGTCCGGGTCGTATTGGATCGCCTTTGTGAAGTCTTCAATAGCCCTATCAATGTCGCCTTTGGCACCATACGCTATGCCACGACCATAGTAAGCTTTAGCGGGTTGGCGAGTCCAGAAAATCGCTTCGGTATAATCTTCAATTGCGAGGTCAAACTCGCCCATTTTACGGTACACATTACCTCGGTAGATGTAAGATAAGGCAAAATTTGGTCTCAAGTCAATGGCTCTGCTATAGTGTTTGACAGCTTCTTCATAATGCGTCGTTTTCACTGGATTAGCCATTCTCTGAATCTCCTCTTTGCTCACGGGTTAAACCTATATAATGCGCCTTGTATACTTCCAGATGGATGTTTTGATCCTTAATGAAGCCATGAATGTCATTGTAGACAGCTTCAACAGATATACCGTGAGAATTTCGCAAATGCCTTAGTATAGGTTGTTTGAGCATCGCCGGAATATCAATTACATCATCCTCGTTTGGACTAATAAAGCCATCGGGATGTCTAATAAATATGCTCTTTTGAGCAATAACACGATTTATTGGCTCGTAAGGTTGTTCAATGTAGGAATTTATTAGCTCCTTTTTTTGCAAGATAACTCTGCCGTTTTTGCTAAAACTCTCCTTGCCAAAAGGGTCATTACAAGCTGTAATATTTTTGCCAATGGAAACTTGACATGCCATAAAGAGTGCTATGAGATAATCCTCCGTGAAATCAATCAGGTTGGTTTTACCTCCGTAATGTTGGATTTCGGTGAGGCGTTCTATCTCGCTAGCTGGTTTTCGGGAAAATTCTTTAGCCGTTTCCAGCATCGCGCTTTGGAGTTCCTCTATATCAAAGTGTTCCGCCTCCACATCAAAGTTGCCGTCCTTCAAAAACTCGCGGTAGAGGTTTGAAGAAACTTTTCCATAATAAGGATATTCCTGATAGTGTTCCGGTTCGCCACGGTAAAGATATTCCCCAGTATCCGCTTTTTCTTTTATTTTTCGGAGTATGTCATCAACCGTACTTGGCTCGTTTAGTTTTTCTTTGTCCATTCACTTTCCTTTACGATCACAATGCTGCTTAAAATAGTAACACGTTCCACAAAGCAGGTCAACTGAATTTAACAGCGTGAACGGTCGCGAGCTGGAGCTCGCTCCTACAGTATTCTGCTTGAATTATTCCCTCCAACGTGCTATGCTGATTCCTATCAATACATACAACACAAAGGAAACAGTATGCCTGAAACCAGACCTAATATTTTACTTATTACCAGCGATCAACAGCAATCCAGACCCCGCACTTGGATGCATTGGCACAGCAAGGCACACTCTTCAATAGAGCCTACTGCCCGAACCCGACCTGCACACCGACTCGTGCATCTATTATCACTGGAAAATATCCGAGCCAACACGGTGCCTGGTCCCTTGGCACAAAACTCTCTGAAGATGAGCATACCGTCGGTGAAGACTTCACGGATGCGGGGTATCGGACTGCTCTCGTCGGAAAAGCCCATTTTCAACCGCTCCATGGGACTGAGGAATTCCCTTCTCTCGAGTCCTATCCTATCCTCCAAGATTTGGACTTTTGGCGAAGTTTCAATGAACCGTTTTACGGGTTTGAACACGTTGAACTCGCACGTAATCACGCCGACGAGGCGCACGTCGGACAACACTATGCCATCTGGATGGAGGAAAATGGCTGCACAAATTGGCGCGACTATTTCGCACCGCCGACAGGAAACGCTCGCGGTCAATATCGTAAATGGCCGATTCCTGAAGAATACCATTACGATACATGGATTGCGGAACGGACCAATGCACTCATGGAAAATTATCAGCAGAACGGTGAAAACTTTTTCCTTTGGGCAAGTTTCTTCGATCCACATCCGAAATACCTCGTTCCAGAGCCGTGGGATACGATGTACGACCCAGATGCGTTGACAGTGCCTTCCGTAACCGAAGGAGAACATGATAACAATCCGCCGCACTTTCAACTCACGCAACAAGAAAAGCCAGACTTCTCCGCTTGGCGCGAAAGCGGAAAGGGTGTACACGGTTTCAACTCACACTTACGCGATCGGGATGAACTCGCCAAAGACATTGCTGTCTATTACGGCATGGTGAGCCTGATGGACAAGTATATCGGGGAAATCTTGGCGAAACTTGACGAATTAGGGCTGGTAGAGAACACGTTAGTCGTTTTCACATCCGACCACGGACATTTTTACGGACAACACGGTCTTGTCGCAAAGGGGGCATTCCACTACGAAGATGTCATTCGGGTGCCGTTTATAGCACGGTATCCAGGGGTTGTGCCTGCGGGGAGACACTCCGATGCATTACAGACGCTGGTAGACTTAGCACCTTCATTCCTCAGTGCCGCTGATATCGACGTTCCGCTATCAATGACAGGTGTCAACCAGATGCCAGTCTGGTCGGGACAAGAAGAACAGGCACGCGACCACATCATCGTCGAAAACCACCATGAACCGACAACGGTACACGTTAAAACCTACGTTGATGATCGTTATAAACTCACCGTCTACTATAACCGAGCGTATGGGGAACTGTTCGATCTGCAAGCGGACCCTGGAGAGGTCAATAACCTGTGGAATTCCCCTGAGCATGCGGCGTTAAAGGCGGATTTGGTGATGAAGTTGCTCTTCGCGGAAATGGGGAAGGAACCGTTGTTGATGCCGAGGACTTCGGGAGCATAGACGGAGCAACACTACACCAACACCATTCATAACGATTGAAAAGGAGGAAGCAATGCGATCCAAAAAATTGAGAGACTTTCTATGCCTCTTCCATATCCTTCTGTGTGCTATGGTCTTTAATCAACAGAGTTTTGCTGGCACATGGACAGACGCATTTGAAGACGACAACACGCACGGCTGGGAAATCATCAATAATATTAACAACAGCGCGAAATGGTGGATTGATAGAGGTGAGGCAGTGTGTGAGACGTTTGCTTCCAATACCCCCAGTACATTGGCAACAGGTGAGGTCGCTTGGAGAAATTACTCGTTTTCATGCAAAGCCAAATTAGATAAAGCCAAGGACGAACCAGCTACCTTCGGAATTATACTTCATCATCGGTGGGAAGAATTCTCTTTCTATGCCTTCCGAATTTTGTACCCGTGGAAGATCGTCCATATTACAAAGTATAACCCAGGCAAAGCATCAATACTCGGTGAGTTCGACTTCGCAGCAGAACTTGATACATGGTATACCCTCACCACCTCTATTGACAGTAGGGGAAAAATTAAATTTAAAATTGACGATGTGGTGTTCACAACTGTTGATGCTGACGGAATAGAAAATGGGAAAGCAGGACTTGTAGTTTCCAATGCCCAAGCCCGGTTTGATGATGTCGAAATCACGGGAGATACTGTTCCGAACGGCGGCCCCGGAACGCTCCCTGTAGAACCAAGCGGTAAACTCGCTACTACATGGGGAAAACTCAAGCATCAATAACAGGGAGAGAAACGCGCTCATCGGAGAAAAGGCAATCAATATCGCCGTCTCCAATGCCAACTGTCGCTGCCTGAAATAAGCGGACGGATGTCTTCCGGCAATGTCTCAACAAACTCAGGACTGACCTCGTTGCCGGGCCATTCACGCACCATCGGCGGTGTATAGCCAGAGATGAGGATGACGCGCTCTTTATCACTACGGATGGCAGTCGTGCTGTGGATCAACGCCTCGGCAAAAAGCAATACGGAACCGGCTGATGCTTCGACTTGGTAGATGAGTTTGTCGTCAGAGAGTGCCGCTTCGATCATCTCTTTTGGATCCCACGTTAAACGGTGGCTTCCGGGTATAACGCACGTCCCACCATCGTCGGGACCGACATCGGTGAGGTAGGCGAGTGTTTTGACAAAGATACAGTGAAACTTGTTCTGTTCCACATAGGTCCCCCACCCGTGTTGCGTCCCACGATGAAACCCCGTTGGGTTATAGCGGCGTTTATAGAGTTCGTCCAATTCTATCTCTGGATTCCGACTATTAATGATCGCTTCGGTTTCCTCAAGACGGATTGCCCCACCCACTACTTCTTCAACGAGAGGCACCAATTGCGGATGCGCCGCGTATTCTAAGAGTGCCGGATCATACGCAACGAGGTTGCCGAAAAGCACATGGTGTTCGCTTTTCCCTCGGGCATAGACGCGTGTGGCATCCAGATTTTCGTCGGCTTTCATCCTATAGAGCGCGCCTTTCATGCGCTCAATTTCATCGTCGTTGAGGACATTCTCCAATAACACAAAACCGTAGATGTCAAAATGGAGTCGCTGTGCCGGCGTTAGACTGACCGTTTCGCTGTTCTTCATATTCTAATTTTCCTTGCGGTTCGTTCAGGTAGGTTACGACTTGAAAGCCCTTTTCGTAGCCCGCTCTCCACGACGTTCCAAGCTGCGTGCTCTTGTCTAATCGTGAATGAACAGATTCCCAAATCCAGATAAATTAAAAATCGCTCCTACAATCCTCGCTTAACATGTCCCCAGAATGTAGTGAGTTTTCCGTTTGGATCAACGGCAAGGTCGAGTGGATCTGCCCCTTCATAGATAAGTAAATCATCAACGTAACCGGGGGCAGTTATTCCCCATGTATAGAAAGCGACCCACTTGGCAACGGGACCGAGTGCAGCATTCCGAAAAGGAAGCCCCTTTTCCGACTTGGCACCCAAGGCATCGTTTCTATCGTCTCCCACGTAGAAATCGAATTCGCTTTTACCGACATCAGCGATAACGCGGACGTATTTCCATGTATCGGTTTCAAAGTCGCCAATAAGTTGCCACGCCGCGCCATCGTAAAGCCGGACAATGCCAGCGTCCCAGTTGATGTAGGTGCACCCGGTGTTTTCGCCAATGCCATCAGCAGTAGCGACTTTGAGATTGAAAGACCTACCACCGCCCTCAATATAAACCCAGAATTCGACTGAAATAATAGGATTTTCGGTTTCTATCGGTATGCCGAGTCCATCTCCGTCTCCACCGCCCAAAATAGCGAGTGCTTTTTTATCGGTTTTGACAGTGTCGCCAGAAATTTCAAAGTCCCCGCCAATTGCCTCCCAATCTTTGGGCGGATCGCCGACCGAGAATTCCTCAAACCCGGTTTGTAGGTACACCTCTTGGGAAATAGCAGTTTTTACGATAGCAAGATTTAAAACGATAACAACAATCAACAAAAAATAATAGCCAAAGCCAACACGTTTATTTTGGATCATCTTTCACTCCTCCATCCAATTTTTTATCGTATTTCGGTGTCAAAACCCCTGAATTCATTCGGGGGATGTAGACACCGCTCTCTTGGAAAGGACCAAAACGTTCATTTTTTCCTTGACATTCAGTCTAAAATGTGGTTTAATAGGAGTGTATTCGGCAT
>JAGWBV010000136.1:7716-17397 GCA_021295715.1 Candidatus Poribacteria bacterium
TCCCACGAGAATGTAAAGAGGTTAATAGTTTCCTCTCGTAGCACGTCAAATTGTTCATAAGGCACTTCGGTGCGGGGTCAGGATAGTGTCCCTTGTGCTTAGGCATCGTCAGACTTTCGTTTTTTCGGAGCGTAAGGTATCTTGCAACCTACAGGTTGCATGGCTTACCTTTTCGACTCCGATCCGACATTCTCAAAACAAAGCAATGTCGTTTGAGGTCCACGAATGCTTCTGTAAAGAAAAACAACTTTGCAGAGGAACCCGAATTCATTCGGGGGTCTATCACGGCATCCAGAGATTCCACTCCCCTTTTTTCTCCCATTTGCGACATGTGAGGCATAAACACATAGATCGGATTGCAAAGCGCGGGGTAGAACCGACATTCATTGCACCACAATGTGGCAATAAGTGATGGAAAAACAAGACATCTCCCTGTTTGGCAACAACTTCCATCGGTTCACCTAAATCCATCTTTGGAAATAGCGCGCCAACATCGCGAACATGGTTAGAAAATTTTGGGTTCTTCTTACGGAATTCTCGAATCCGTTGTGGACCTTCAGGCCATATCACAGTCGCTCCGCCGTGTGAATTCGCATCGGTAAGATAGGTTAAACTGGTTACTCGGAATGTCCCAGGATCCAGCCGTAAATCCCGAAAGCCGCCATCCAAGTGAGGGGACGGACATTTCCACTCGGAACCCGAAATAGGAAATTGATTGAGTGCCCAGACGCCATCCGGATGTTGACTCTTACAATGTGGAATCTCTGGATATCTGGAGGCGAGTTGCTTAATGATGGCGAGATACTCAGGTGTAAAACACGCTAAGACATCCAGATGGGTAACGCCGTAAAGTTCAACACGCCTTCCGTCTGCCATTTTCTCCATATAAAAGCCAGAGAGCGGCGGACGTTTGAAATGTCCCCATGAATCTGGATTCTCCGCCTCCATGCCCATCATTTTCCACATCGCTGTCTCTGCTTTTGTGACAGTCTCTTGCGGAATCAATCCGGAAAGCAGTAAATAGCCTTCTTCTTCAAATTGCGATAATTGCTGTTTTGAAATCATCTTTTTTAATCGTTATCAGTTGTCGGTCGTCGGTTAAAAGATTTTCGTTTAACAAAACCTTCTTGTAACTGATAACCGCTAACCGATACCTAACAACCACTCCTCAATCATCAATCGTGAATTTGGTAATATCAACAGAAGGTTCGGGATATCGCATGTCCAATTTTCTAAGCGTCTCAACGATACATTCCGTGATAACGAGGTTCCGATACCACTTCTTATTCGCAGGAATTACATACCAAGGTGCCCAGTCGGTACTACATTTCTGGAGCATCACTTCGTAAGCCCCCATATAATCATCCCAATAGGCACGTTCACGGACATCGGATTCCTCGACTTTCCAATGTTTTGTCGGATCGCTAATCCGAGATTCAAGACGCGCTTTCTGTTCATCCTTTGAGATGTGAAGGAAAAATTTCAGGACGACCGTTCCATTTTCAACGAGCATTTTTTCAAAATCGTTAATCTGCTGATAGCGCTGCGACCAGACCGACTCTGGCACCAAATCATGTACCCGAACAACGAGGACATCCTCATAATGCGAGCGGTTAAATATACCGATTTTCCCTCTCGATGGAACGGCTCTATGTGCCCGCCATAAGAAATCGCGAGAAAGTTCATCGGTAGAAGGGACTTTAAAGCTAACAACATCACATCCTTGGACGTTGATGCCAGCCATTACCCTCCGAATAGTGCCATCCTTGCCACATGTATCCATGCCTTGCAGAATGATGAGAAGTGCCTGCTGATTTCCAGCGTAAAGCAGTTCCTGCAGTTTCAGGAGTTGCTTATGGAGTTTTTTCAGCCTGCGCTTCGTTTGACTTTTTTTTTCGTAATCGCCCGTGAAATCGGGCACGTAATCGTTCAGATTGACGAGATCGCCGGGTCTGATGATATTCTTCGTCTCAAGTTCCATATTTTTAATAGTTGTCAATTATCAGTTATCGGTTATCGGTGGAATAGTTATAGGTCTTCAGAAGAGCGATCGCCGGCTGTCAGTTTATCGGTTGTCAGTTACAAGAGGACTTTGTTAAACGAAAACATCTTCACTGAAAACCGACTACCACAAGGGTTGCGTAGCAACCCGAACCGAAAACCAATTATTGTGACAAAAACTCGTAGTAATCATCAACGAGTCTACGATATTCAGGCGGGACATCCTCCTTTGTGACCTGAGTAAGCCGTTTTTTCTCCTGCAGCGTGTTAAGCCGCTCTTCGAGTGCGGATTCCAACTTATCGAGGTCCCTCACAACACGTTCATAATTAGGGAACGGATTTGAGCGATTTCCGGGTCGGTAGTCCATCGTATCAAGCATACCGAGCCAGAGTCTATCAATCTCTCTGTTTGACTCTGCACCCCCTACACGTGCTTCCTGATCTGCGGGTTGATCGGGATTTCCAGGTTGGTTTCCACTTTGCTGTTGTTGCATCGCCTCTTGTGCGCGTTGCATCCGCTCTTGAATCTGCTGCTGTTGCTCCGCGAGTTGTTCCCGCCGACGCTGCTGTTCCTCCGTCTGCTCCTGACCTTCCATGGCTTGAAGTTCACGTTGGATGTCCTCCATTTGTTCTCGCGCCCGTTGGAGTTGTTCAAGAGCAGCTGCAAGTTGCTCTTCTTCGGTAGCCGCCATATTGGCTCGCGCCTGCTGCAGATCCGCCTGTGTCTGTTCCAATGTATCTAAGACATCTTGCTGATTCTGGTCAGCGGCTCGGAAGCTACGCCACTGCAAGGCACGTTGTGCAGTCGCCATATCCGCTGTCGTCTGTTCTTCAGCGAGACGTCTTGTCGCATCAGCCACATTTTGGGCTGCCTCTGGATTGTCTGGCGCGAGTTCTTCTTGGATATTTCTCAGTGAGCGGTCAAGTGCCTCCAGATTGCGTTGAAGTTCGCGCTGTTGATTGGCAAGCTCAGACGCGCTTCGGAAATCCTCAGGACGCATCTCTGATTGCTCAGAACGACCTCTGAGCTCCTGTGTCTGCTGCTGAACATCAGATTGCGCTTCTGTCAACTCCTGAAGTTGCTGAACAGCTCTATCCAGTGCAGCGTCGGTGTATTCCGCAGCAACCTTTTCCAACTGTTCAACGGCTTCCTGAAGTTTTTCTTCCGCTTTCTGTCCCTTGGCGGCACTCAATTGCGGTTCTTCCTGTTGCATCGACTGTCCGGCTTGCTCCATCTGTTCACCCGCCTGTTGCATCGACTGTCCGGCTTGGTTTAGGCGTTGCCCTTGGGTGCCTTGTCCGCTCTGCTGCATGGTGTCGAGCTGCTGTGCCATCCGTTGTGCCTGTTGTGCCAACTGTCCCTGTTGTTGGCTATTTTGCTGCATCTCACTCGGTGAGGGTTGGTCTTCACGCCCTAACTGTTGGCTCTGTTGACTCAGTTGCTGCTGTTCCCCTAACATTTGACGCGCTTGATCCAACATCTCCTGCGCCTGCTCCTGCATTTCCGCGTCGAGTTCGTTCTGCTGATTCTCAAGCTCATTTTGCAGTTCCTCCATTTCAAGCTCAAGGTTCTCAGCAAGTTGAGGATTACTGTTCCGCATCTGCATTAGCACTTTGGGAATTTCAAGACTAACCTTTATGAGCAATTCAAGTGCTTCCTGTTCCGGTGGAATCGCTTCATCGGGACGGACAGCGTTCAAATTATCACTCGCCTCACCCATACTGTCTATTGCGTCCTCCAGGTTCATCAGAATCTCGGGCGTGATGGCTGATTCCCCTTGCATCGCAGCACTAAATTCATCTACAACCCGCTGCGTCTTATCCTTTAATTCGGTTTGTTTTTCGCCCGTTTTCCTGACCGCAGCCTGATATTTCTGGGTAACCGTTACAGGCTTCGTGTGAACGTGTTTCGATGTCTCTCGGATAATCTCCTTCTGCGAGCTAATTACATCCGAAAGTGGATTCGGCTCAGCCTCCCCGGGCTCACCTTCGCTTTCGCCTTCGTGGAAATCCTCATTAAAGGGACGGATTTCAATGAAGTAAATGTCGCTACTGGCTTCACCGGGACCAGTGCGTGTGTTATTATCAGTAGCATGCGCGTAGTAGGAGATAATGTCGCCCGGTTCAACGTCAAATTCCTCCAGATAGAAGGTATAGACACCATCTGCGTTGTGACGGGAATTAGCACCAGAGCGGGATCCTACAATCGGAGTGGAAACGGAAGATTCCATCACAAGTTCCTGTAATTCATCGGATCCCACGCGATACATCAGTTTTAATTCCGCAACGCCGTAGTCATCTGTTGCTTCAGCGACGATTTCCACCTCATCTAACTTCGTAACTTTCACATCTCGACCGGGCTCCGTGATAACGACTTCTGGCACAGCATCTGGAATGGCTTTGATTATGTATTCGATTGGTATTTCGTTGTTGAATCCATCAATACATAGCAGTTGAATAGCATAGCTTCCGTCCTCAACAACATCTATAGTGGTCGTAAGCGTATTTCCATTAATAGCTATCGGAAACCGTTGGCTATCCGTTTCCATCAGTAAAGAGGTTTCTGATGAAGCAGAACCCGCTTGCTGACTGCTGACCACTAACTGCTGATCGCTATTCCCGCTGATGGCCATTGACGCAGTTTGAATCGCTTTGTTCGTGGTAAGCCTTATCTCTGCTTGCGTGCCAACGACAGCACGAATATCCCCCGTCCCCGTTTGCACAACAGGCTTAAGACCGGTGTAGTCAGGATAAGTGTAAGCGACCGAAATTTCAGTCACCTTCGGCATTTCAAACACTTCAACGGTGTAGCGTTCTGAAGTCGCTTCGTTTGCAACGACATAGTATTCCATATCCGCATCAATGTTGAAAATTTCATAGGCAAACCCGCGTTTATCGTCCGGATTTTGCATCATGCCAATCGCAGTTTTGGGCTGTTGCTCGTTTTTCTCGGTTTCGGATGTGGAGAGTTGCTGTGCGCCAATATCATCATACGTCAAGACGACCTTTTCAGCGGATTTACCGGTGACAGTGACATGAATCGGTAGGCTCTTACCGCGGAGGATACGCGCATTTCCCGGCTCAACAGCGAGTCTGGTCGTCAAAATCGGATCCGTTTTCTCCCAAGGGACCAATACACGGAGCAGGCTCGTATGGATTTCTGTCGGGAACAACAATGAAAGGACCACACAACCGACAACAACCAAAGCCGCTATGCCGACATGCTTACGGGTTCGACTGTGATCAATCGTTGCCTTGAAATTGATGCCTTTCACGCGATCAAGGGTATCCTCAAGCAAGCGTTGAAGCATGTGTGCCTCAATCGGATCTGCCGATTCTCGGTTTCCGAATTGGATGGCACTCACGAGCCTATCTTCAAGGTCGGGATGATTGCGTTCAACATTGAGGGCGACATCTCGGAGCGTGAGCGATGCTCGGAGCGGTTGAACGAGATACCTATACAACAGGTAACCGATAACACCCACACCGACCCCTAATAAAGCGATGCGTAAAGCACTGGGGAGCGGCATCAGCCAATCAACGATGGCTTCCCCCACAAGTATAGCAATAACACCCGTCAAGACAATAGCAAACCCTGTCCAGAAGAGACTCCGTTTCCAGACCCGCCGTGCGCTTGAAATTCTCGCTTGTAATTCCGCGTAATCTTCTCTTGTATTCATCATTTTCCTCCACCGACATTATCCACGATTCATAAGATTCTACCGATTATCTGTCATCCACATATCTCTAAGAAGAACCAACCTGAAATAAAGTATCAACACCGATTCTTAATAGCCAAATGATTATTGCCGTGAGACATGCCTTTGTTTTACTGACTTCCGCGAGTGTAGAAACCGCCACAGTTAAAACAAAGATACTCCATATACCGTTGTGTAGAACCTATCAAAACCTATAGATCTTTGCGTTTGTGTCGACTTCCTGCTTCTTCGTTTCGTGCCGCTCAACGAGGTCTTACCGAAACTCCACAGGCGTTTCGCGTCTCAGACAGAACACAGGTTGATTGTTGCGTTAAGGTCTCTATCGCAGTCCAGGTCCACATTCGGAGCAATGATAGGTTCTCTCAGAGAGTGCCAAATCTGCCTTCTTGTGTCCGCAGTTGCTGCAGGTCTTACTTGAGGCAAAGAATTGCGGTGCCTCGGTTATCGGTATACCACGCCTATCTGCTTTGTATTTGAGTTTTGTCAGAAAACCGCCAAGTGCTGAGTCGGATAATGCTTTGGCAAGTTTCCGATTCTTGAGCATGTTGGTAATCTTCAGCGTCTCAATCCCGATAGCACTTGCTTTGCGTACAATCCGTATTGTTGCTTGGTGGTGAGCGTCTTCACGGATATTACCGATCCGTGTGTGGACAGAAGTGAGTATACGCTTTGCCTTATGCCAGTTCTGACTACCTTTCTGCCTGCGCGAAAGTCTACGATTGGCACGTGCTAACTTGCGTTCATATCGCTTCAGCGGGCAATGCGATATTGATAAAAAATATTACTGGATTCACCAAGATCGTATGCCACTAAGCCGCGAAGATATGTTTAAATGTGAGTGCCGCATTCACCTTGAAAACTCGCGATACCACGGTGAGTCCAATACTGAACACAACAGCACAGAGAATCCCAAGAATAATCCCACCTACCGCCACAAACACCATAGATGCTGCTTTGGTAGATCCAAACAACTTAATATCCGCTAAACTACCCGCATATTGTGGATTAATGAACTTCTGCGTAAACGGGAAAACTATCCATGCCAATACCACGACAAGAAAGCAGAAGACACCGAATGCAACTCCCCATTTTGGCTTAGATTTCAGCCGCGTAAATGTGGCTTTCGGGTTCGCAATGAGATCAATGAGATTTTGCCAGCTTTCTTTCATAATTCCGATGCTCAGGTGGCAAATACGACCTCAGGCAGAATACTAATTACCCACAGAATTACTGCAGCGACACGGGCTTTGTTTTTTTCCATATCGGCAAGTACAGCGATTGCTATTGCCATCACTGCAATTAGCCACAAACTCAATGGATTGATATGACTGAGAAACATCATTATTTTAGGGCTTGCATCACTTCCCAACAAGAGATGCAGCCCCGGAATCATTTTGAAGTCCGCGCCGTTTTTGACATCTCCTACATCTCTAAAAACAAGCAAAAGCGCGGTGTTGACGAGTTGTATGAGGCAACTGATCAGCGAGACGTGAAGAACAGCGGCATAGATATGCCGAAATCTTAACATCTCATTTTTTAAAAGAAACCGCGCCCCTAATTTGAGGACGGCACTGCTAATGATAAACCCCAGAATCGCAAAAACCGGCCCAAGCAAGATGATCAGGACTCCCATTACCCGAGCCATCGTTTGAAGTTGTTCGGTAGGTCCGTCACTCTGTGCCATACCTTTAGACATCAATTGTTGCGTGTAAGGCGAGACAGCCCATAATAGGAGCACAGAAAACAGGTAGAAGAAAATAAAGACTACTCCCCACCTCGGCTGTGATTTGAGACGCGAAAACGCGGCACTCGGTTCAGCAATGAGGTCCCCTATATTTTGCAAACTCTCCTTCATGGTTTCCCCCTTAAAAATTAGACCATATTCTCCTGAAATGGTTCTTATAGTAGAACCTGTAATTACTTATACACTCATAGGAGAAGAGTCGGGAATCGGAGTTTCCTCCTACAGCGGGCGGGAATCAGGGCGCGGGTTTCCCAAAATGTAAACTTATTTTCGGATTTTACTATAAAGATGTGTTAGGTTGGTATAAACACTGTACGCCAATCGTCTTAAGAGTACGGATAGTATAACAAATTCTAAACAAAAAAGCAAAGACATTCTCGCCTACGTTCAGAGGCATTCGGTCTTCGCTTCTCTACAATTATCCGGAAAAAATCACGATTTAGAGATATATCCTACAGAAAAATCTCAATCAGGCGTTTGTTCGGACAGTTCACTTTTTTCTGCCTCTAACTGTGCCTTCTGCCAACCGTAATCGACACCGCCGTCATAGAATTTGTCTGGATGTTCCACCGCCCAAATTTGCTTATGGATAATCCAGTTCTGTGGATCTAATGCCAAAGCCTTCCGCCATTCTGCCATCGCCTCCTCTTTTTTACCGACCTCCAACAAGACCAGACCCAGTTGGAAACGCGCAGCGGCTTCGGTGGTAACTTGAGCGTTCAGCGCATCTAAGGGTTTCACATCATGAAGCAACTTCACATTATAATCGGGGTCCGACAACCATTTTTCAAGCATCGCGAGGGTTTTTTGATCTGCGACATTGATGTTGAAAGGGGCTTTTACCAATCTCCCTGCTTCATCAATCATAACACCATAGGGAATAGCTTTGAGGTCGTAACGGTTCCCAAATGTATTTTGTGAATCAACAAGCGTGGTAAAATCGGCGTTTGCCGCATTATGCCAAGGACGTACAACGGATGCGCCTTGTGCATCGAGAGCAATAGAAACAAGGTTTAACTTCTCGCGATGTTTGGCGTAAAACTTCTGCCAGCCTGGCAGTTGTTCACGACACCCTCACCACGATCCCCAAACATAGAGGAGCGTCTTTTTCCCTCTGAAATCTCGTAAGCGTTTTTGTGTCCCGTCAAGGTCGGGGAGCGCGAATTCGGGGGCGAGGTGCATGGATTGAATAACCTCCAACTGGTTTGCTGATACTTCATAGACTTTAAAGCCGAAGGGGACCGCGGCACGCGCCGGTTGGACATAAGTTACACCATCGATCTCAACGACCCCCTTCTCGCTATCTTGGAATTCGAGTGGCACACATATTTCTGATGCTACACCCCCACAGAGAACTACCATCTTCGCCCCTTCCGGATACTCAACCTTTAAGCCGAGCCGCTTCGCGAAAGGTTCCAAAGGCACGAACCAGTTACCGTCTTTAAGAATAGGAGGCGCGGCAAATGTGACACGTTGGGCATTTATCGAAACCTGAAAATCCTTTTTGTTCATATTTACCTTTTCGGTAAACCCCATTTGTGAGCCGACTGCCCAAAAGAATCCGACTGCCAACACTATGGACACGCCCACAATTCTCAGTCTACGCGTTGATATTGCATGAATCACTGCGTCTTTTTCTCCCTGTGTTCCGAATCGTAAATTAGGAATTTAATGATCTCTTCCGCGGTCTTCGGGTTAAGCCCTGAACCGGGTTTCTGCATCATCTTATAGACATATTTCCGCCATTCCTCTGCGGTGAAAGTAGAATTAATGGGGCGTGCAACGGTGTGGCACCGGCTACATTTACGGGTAAAAAGCTCGTAAGTCTCCTGCATTTTTGGTGGATAGGTAGTAACATCAATAAAGTTGGGTCCCCTATCGGCTGGATAGGTTTTCGGGGTTGCCCGCGGTGCGCGCAAAGCGAAAATCATCCCAATCCCAACGAGGAGAATAACACCCAAGACAGTAATCCAGACAATAGGTTGTTTCATCTGTTAGTGAACTTATATCCGTTGTTTAGGACTTAACAAAACCTAAAGAACGTGATAAACTCTATAAAAACCTAACAAAGTCTACACTGTTCTTTGATTTTTGCCATAATTCCTGCTTCAACGCCCATTGCCTTTCAACAAGGGCTTACACGGACTCCACAGGCGTTTATCGTCTCGGTGCAACTCACCGCGACGGTGCTTTATGAGACAGGACACAAGTTGATTG
>JAGWBV010000137.1 GCA_021295715.1 Candidatus Poribacteria bacterium
AAATGGCAGATTATGAAGATAAAGGTTCTGAGATTCGAGTGACGAACCTTGAGGCTTTCCCGATGGGAGTGAAAGCCTACGTCAAAATTGAAACGAACATGGGTGTGACGGGGTGGGGCGAGATTAACAATATGGAGACAACCGTCACCTGTGCGTTAGCGCGTTCGTTGTCGGAACTGATTATCGGGGAAAACCCGACGCGCATTGAGCACCACTGGCAACGCCTGTTCCGCGCACACCGCAACATCCGAGGTGGAGGGTTGATGGTGCATACCATCTCCGCCATTGATATGGCACTGTGGGATATAGCCGGGAAGCTTTGGGGCGTACCTGTCTATCGCTTACTCGGCGGTCCCTGCCGCGATAAGATTTGGAAGTATCCGAGTCCGAAAGCAATTAAGACGGGACCTGGCGGCTCTCAGCCGTTTGCTGGCACCCCTGATGAGATTTCGGATCTCGTCCAGCGGATCCGCGAGGCACGGGAGAAAGTCGGTTCCGATGGTGCCGTGATGTTCGATGCACATAGCTGCCTACCGCCACCGATTGTCAAACAATTCGCGAGTTACCTGCAGCCAGACGACCTACTCTTTTTAGAGGAGGCATGGGTGCCGGGCAATATTGAAGTGATGCGTAAGATCCGAGAATCCGTCCCTGTGCCACTTGCCACCGGAGAGCGCGACCGCACGATATGGGAGGTCCGCGAAATCCTTGAAGCACAAGTGATTGACATCCTTCAACCCGATGTTGGACACGGCGGCGGTATTACGCAAGTTAAGAAAGTTGCAGCACTCGCCGAAGCACACCACGTCCCGATCGCGCCGCACTGCACGATGTCCTACCTCGGTCTCACCGCGAGTTTCCACTTATCCGCGGCTGTGCCGTTTTTCCTCATTCATGAAGGCTATGAGAACGTCCTTCCAGACGGCGTTGCCCACAAAACATGGGAGATGGATGAAGAAGGTTACGTTTCACTGCCAGAAGGACCCGGTTTAGGCGTTACCGTGGATGAAGCAAAGGTTATTGAAGTCGGACGGGAAGCGGGCAGACGTTTCACCTGGCCCGATAGTAGACTACCAGATGGCTCCATCGCCGATTATTAGAGGCAAACGTTCCTCCTTCGCTGGCAAGGTTTTATGAAAATTTAATTCGGCATATCCACACAAGAACGCAGCGAAACCCAACTTCATACCGTTAGGGGTGCGGATACCTCACAACGAAAGCGTTGGGTTCACTCGGTATCTGATCAATGCCTGGTCGGGATGCCATGTTTATAGAAATGCGTTCAAAGAGCCATCAGGTTTCCTTGTAACGGTTTTTGCTGGGGTGTTTCTTCAGCATGTTTATCGCTGCTAAAGAGCTATAAAAGCCCTAAATTGATACCTATGGTTGGATGGTGCTATACCACTGTCCCATCTAAAAAAGTTTGACACCTACACGTAAATACGATATAATTATACTATACTGAAAATAAGGAAAACGGCTTTGTCATTTTTACATTACCCAAAATGTTACACTTTCCGCAAAATTATTTTTTTTCCCGCGCGGAAAAATCAGAAGAAAAAGACCTGTGAACCCTCGTATCCACTGGGTTTCCTGCCAATGGCTTCTGTCCACAAAATATTACACTATCGTAACATTTTTAACGGAATTGTATAAAAATATTCTCATAGTAAAACAGGACACAACATAAAGAAAGGATCCACGAATGGCACTAAAGAAATCACAACTCTATGCCTCGCTCTGGCAAAGTTGCGACGAACTCCGCGGCGGCATGGATGCCTCCCAATACAAAGACTACATCCTGACGCTCCTCTTCATGAAATACATCTCCGACAAAGCCGACAGCCCTGCGGGTTCACTCATCGAAGTCCCCGAAGGCGGAGGGTTCACCGATATGGTGAAGCTCAAGGGCGATATTGAGATAGGGGATAAGGTGAACAAGATTATCGGCAAACTCGCCGATGAAAACGAGCCCCTTAAAGGTGTCATCGACCTCGCCGATTTCAACGACGAGAGCAAACTCGGCAGGGGCAGAGAGATGATCGATCGGATCTCCAGACTCATCGGCATCTTTGAAGGGCTGGATCTCCGAATGAACCGAGCAGAGGGCGATGACCTCTTAGGCGACGCTTACGAGTATCTCATGCGCCATTTCGCCACCGAATCCGGCAAAAGTAAAGGGCAATTTTATACACCAGCGGAAGTTTCCCGCGTTATGGCGAAGGTCATCGGCATCGGTCAAAATACCCAACGCACAGATACAATCTACGACCCAACGTGCGGCTCCGGTTCCTTATTACTCAGGGCAGCTGACGAATCACCAGACGGTATGAGCGTCTTTGGACAGGAAAAGGACAACGCCACCTACGCATTGGCACGGATGAACATGATCCTTCACGGCGATGAAACCGCCGAAATACGACATGGTAACACACTCTCCGCACCCGAATTTACCGACGAGAACGGTCTGAAGACCTTCGACTTTGCTGTTGCCAATCCTCCATTTTCTGATAAAGCGTGGACGACGGGGCTAGATCCTGCACATGACGAATATGGACGTTTCGGATACGGGGTCCCGCCTGCGAAAAATGGGGATTATGCCTTCCTACTCCATTTCATCGCCTCTCTCAAAAGCAAGGGTAAAGGGGCAATTATCCTGCCACACGGGGTTCTCTTCCGTGGCAACAAAGAGGCTGACATCCGCCGGAACCTCATCCAACGCCGTTATATCAAGGGCATCATCGGCTTACCCGCCAATCTGTTCTACGGCACTGGGATCCCTGCCTGTATCCTTGTGATTGACAAAGAGAACGCCCATGTCCGCAGTGGTATCTTCATGATTGATGCCAGCAGAGGTTTCCTCAAGGACGGCAACAAAAACCGGCTTCGCGCCCAAGACATCCATAAAATCGTCTCGGTCTTCAATGCACAGACGGAATTACCGCGCTACTCACGCATGGTTCCATTCTCTGAAATTGCCGATACTGCCAACACCTATAACCTCAATATCCCACGTTATATCGATGCCTCTGAACCCGAAGACCTCCACGACCTCGGCGCACATCTCAACGGTGGTATCCCCAACACCGATATAGACGCACTCAACAACTACTGGACGGTCTTCCCCACACTCCGAAATGCCCTCTTCAAAGCCAACGGCAGACCTGGATACAGCGATCCGCTCATGGAGACCCAACACGTAAAAACGACCCTCCTCACGCATCCCGAATTCAAGGATTACCAACAGCAGGTCAATGCCATCTTTCAGGCGTGGCGTGAGACACACGAACCCCTTCTGCTAAATATTGAAGTTGACACGTCTCCCAGAGAAATCATTCAAACACTGTCGGAGAATCTGCTAAAGCGGTTTGACGACTTACCACTCCTTGATCCTTACGATGTCTATCAGAAACTGATGGATTTCTGGGATGGGACAATGCAGGACGATGTGTATCTCATCGTCGCAGACGGTTGGGTCGAAGCCGCAAACCCCCGCGAGGTCATTCAGAACAAACAGGTGAAGGAGACACCCGACCTCGTCATCAAAAAGAACAGATACAAGATGGACCTGATCCCGCCGTCCTTGATCGTTGCGCGTTACTTCGCTGAAGAACAAACCGCCATTGAGGCATTACAAACCAAACAGACGACCGCGGAGAGCGAACTGGCGGAATTCATCGAGGAACACACCGGCGAGGACGGATTGCTCACAGATGCGACTAACAACAGTGGCAACATCACCGCCAGCAGCGTGAAAGCACGTCTCAAGGCACTCACCCCGGATATGCTCACCCGCCATGAGACGCAAGACAGCGACGACGAACAGGATGCCCTTGAGCGCTGCCTTTCTCTACTCGATGCGAAATCGAAAGCGGATAAAGTGGTAAAAGATGCGCAACTCGCACTGGGTACACAGGTGCTGGCGCGCTATGCCACGCTCACCGAGGACGACATCAAGGTGCTTGTGGTTGCCGATAAGTGGTTCGCCAGTATTCACGCAGCGATTAACGGTGAAGTCCAGAGGTTGACACAAGCACTCACAGGGCGCGTCCAAGAGTTGGAGGAACGCTACGAGAGTCCGTTGCTGGCATTAGCAGAGGAAGTGGAAGAGTATAGTGTAAGAGTTGAGGAACATTTGAGGAATATGGGAGTTGATTGAGCGTGAGCCAAAACATAATAACGGACCAGTTTCCTTCTGGGTGGCAAGTAATGCGAATCGGCGATTTATTTGAAGCAAAAGCTGGAGGGGATTATGATCCATCCAACTGCAGCGATGTTCGAGATAATCGTTATCCATATCCCATTTATGCAAATGGTTTGACTCAACAAGGTCTTTATGGTTTCAGCAATTATGCAGAAGAACTATCAGGATCAATCACTGTCACTGGAAGAGGTACTTTGGGACAAGCCTTCTATAGAGATACGCCATTCGTGGCAATTGGTAGGCTTATAGTCTTGAAACCAAAAACTTCAATTGACGCGCGATTTTTTTGCGAGTACATCAATTACGGAATCGAGTTCGCTGTTGAAAGCACTGGGGTTCCTCAGTTAACGGCTCCGCAGATTTCTAATTACCTTATACCTGTTCCACCGAAACCTGAACAACATGCCATTGCCGAGGTATTGTCGGATGTGGATGGGTTGCTCAACGCCTTAGACACACTGATCGCAAAGAAGTTGGCGATTAAGCAAGCCACCATGCAGCAACTTCTGACGGATAAGACGCGACTGCCGGGGTTTAGCGGGGTGTGGGAGACGAAACGTTTGGTGGATGTTTCGGACATTGATCCTGAGAACTTTTCAAGCAATACGATTCCAGACTACCAGTTTAACTACATTTCGCTTGAGCAAGTCGATTCTGGAAAACTACTTGGTTACTCCGAAGAGATCTTTCGGACAGCCCCTTCAAGAGCGAGGCGTATACTTCGGAATGGGGACGTGCTCATGTCAACAGTCAGATCGAATCTTATGGCACATCTCTTTTTTCAGGAACAAATACCAAATGCCGTTTGTTCTACAGGTTTTGCTGTTCTTCGTGCCAAACACAACCTATCCGATCCTTATTTTCTATTTTCCCAATTGTTTAGCAAGAGTGTAAACGATCAGATTACAAAAATTCTTGCTGGTTCAAACTACCCAGCTATTAACAGCCGAGACGTGAAATTAATTGAAATTCCTTGTCCTCCTCAGGTATCCGAGCAACGCGCTATTACTTCTATCCTTTCAGATATGGATGCCGAGATTGCCGCATTGGAACAGCGTCGGGACAAAACACGTGCCATCAAGCAGGGGATGATGCAGCAGCTCCTCACGGGCAAGGGGCGCCTATTGAAATCTGAATAAATTATGGGTATAATATTTACAGATGAAGAAATCAAAGCATTTATACAAGAGCGCAAAGTGTTACCAGACAATTGGGGTAGCAAACTTAAAAAAAGAATGAATCGCGGAAGCAATGAATATCTCCTGAATATAACCGGAGAAGAGGGGAACAAATTTCGAGTTATTGTCAGAATGAGCGTTTCCGACGAATTGAACTTTTCAGTTGTCTTAGGTGTTAAAGTTCCATCGCCGAAGAAATTTTTTCGACTTAGACGCTATAATGGCGGCAACCATGAACACATCAACCCAATTGAAAATGAAATAGTGACGGGTTTTCACATGAATAGTGTAAGGGAGGAAGATTACGCCGAACCAACAGAACGTTATACTGATGTCAACGGTGCTTTGAAATGTCTTTTTGCGGATGCAAATTTTGAAGACCCTAATGCGTTACAAGATACCCTATTTGAGGAGGGCTAAGCAATGTCAATAAAATCTATAGAACAAGACTTTATTGATAAAGTCTCGGCAAAGGTTCGGGTTTTACCCGATGGCAGAGATCGTTTTCCGGTGATCACATAGCCATTGTTCTAAAAAAAGAACAAGGACGCTGGTTACTCTCAGACGGAGGGCATACCTATATGCACCTTACCTACGATATTGATGAGAGGAAATTATTTAGGGGTACACGCGGGAAAATTATTTCAAATGCTCTGTCTACGTTTAAAGTTGAAGACCGTTTTGGAGAATTAATTCTTGAAGTCAAAGACGCGCACTTTGGTGATGCATTATACACCTTTGCCCAAGCACTGATAAAAATGGGAGATGTGTTATGCTTGTCAACAGAACATGTCCAATCCACATTTATCGCAGATTTTCAGGCACTGTTCCATGAGGTCATTCCAGAAGCGGATAGGGCTTTCGACTGGTACGATCCAGAACGTGATGAGGCGAAAAAGTACACAGTAGATTGTCGTATCAATGGGATGCCTGAACCGCTTTTTGTATATGCCCTTGCCAACAATGATAGAATCCGAGATGCGACAATCAAGTTACAAAAAGTAATACAATGGGACATTCCATTTCGTCCTTTGGGGATTTTCCAAGATAGAGAAGTTGCGAATCGTCAAGTGGTCGCTCGCTTTGATGATGTATGTCCTGTGCAATTCTCCAGCCTTGAAATAAACCGGCAAGAAATTGTAGATTATCTGGGAGAGAACATCCAAAGGGTACTTGTGCCATAATGTTCATATCTCAGTTTAGGGAGATTGCTTTGGCGAGTCTGAAGTCAGAAAGATCGGATTAAGAGGCAGCTCAAGTCATACCATGATTCAAAATGATACATACCTCAAAACGAGTCAACAACGTATCGCCTATTTTCAAAACTTACTCTGGCAATTGCGTGTTAAAGCCTCCGCTGAAGAATTTTCGCTCGTTTCAAGTGGGTACCGGGCGGAAATAGAAAAGATGCAAGAGGGCGTTCTGGGGTGCCTGACTCGTCATATATCTGAACCGAGACAAGAGACAGAGGCTTGAGTACTATCAATAATCGTAAGTTGGATAGGACGTACAAAATCCAGCAAAGAGACGCAATGAATTGCGCCACTACAAACGGGGATACTCTTAAAATCCGCGTTAATCTGCATAATCCGTGATAATCCGTGATTCAGACAATACGCGAGCCTACAAAGTATCAAA
>JAGWBV010000138.1 GCA_021295715.1 Candidatus Poribacteria bacterium
CGAAACCCGACAATCCACCGCGGTCCCTATGAAAATGAGGTAGGTTTCCAACGATACGCTCATGTCAAACTCACGTTATATAGTAAAATCCGAAAATATGTGAACAGTCATTCAATGCACAAAAGCCCGTGCTGTCGCTGGCGAGGATTGTATCCTCGCCTCGTAATGTCCAAGTAATTGTAGATTTTACTATAAATACCATTACCCGCGACGAAAATATTAGGAAAATCATGCTATAAACTGGGGCAATTTTTCCCAATTATTGCATTTTATGCAACCTTCTTTCACTTTACCCGCGTTATTATATTATGAAGCTTTTAGTGTATTATGAATCGTATAAGCATGGATAACATTCACATTTCAGAAAGATAGGAAAGGCAATGATTCACAGAAGCTTAGCGGGAAATTATGAGAGCATCATTGGCAGAAGTCCACAAATTATTGCAGTTCTCAAACAAATTGATAAGATCGCAAATACGCCAGCAAAGGTGCTTATTTGTGGTGAAACAGGAACCGGTAAGGAATTAATAGCACGTGCCTTACACCAAAACAGTGATCGTTCGACGAACAGAATGGTTTCTGTCAACTGTGCCGCGATTCTGGATATGCTGCTTGAGAGCCAATTGTTTGGACATGCGCGCAGCCAGTGCGTAAAATAGCACCGGAGACGCTCGCGCGCTTGCAAAACTATCCTTGGCCCGGGAATGTGCGAGAGTTAGAAAACGCTTTAATCCACGCAGTTATCTTGTCAGATGGAGAGGCTGTGTTACCTCGGCATCTGCCTGAAGAAATTTTGGCATTTGGGCAACCGCGAGTTAACATACCAAAAGAAAATTACACGCCTGAAAACCAACAAACTGTGTCTGTTCCTCTCGGAGCAAGCCTTAAGACTATGGAAGAAACCTTTATCCTCGACACTTTGGCGTGGCAGAACGAAAATCGAACGAAAACCGCGGAAGTATTGGAGATTAGCGTCCGGACGTTGCAAAATAGGTTGAAAGACTATAAGCAATCAAGCCGTCTTTAGTTTTTCGTGGCTTTAGAGACCCTTCACTTCCGCTCCACTTATAGCAATCGCCTGTCTACTCTTTCTCTTTCCACCTGAAAACTATCGGAACGTCTAAAAATTTATAAACTGTTTGCTGATTAACACACCCCTGGCGAGATTCCCTAACCTCGCCACCTCCCTTTCAACGGCAAAGCCTCCCAAAAAATAAAAATTCTATCTTTTCTTGACAGAAATTCGCGTTTTTGCTATATTTTAGGCAACGGTTTCCTCAGAAATCGTCCTATTTGTGAAAGTTTGTCTTTGCAAAACGAAAATGAATTTGCTACAGACAACTTAAATTGCGGAAGATCAACCAATAAAGGAGTGACAAAATGAAAAGAACACACCTTATGGTGTTCATCGCGCTGTTTTCAATCATGTTGATTAGTCACGCGAGCGCACAGGTAATTTTCTATGCTGATTTTGAAGTGAGTGGCTCTAAAGCAATTCCGGATGTCAGCGTCAACGATCCAGCAAATTGGGTGCCAGAAAACGCTGGAACTGTTTGGGTAGAGACCACCGAATTCCCTAATGGCAGCGGTGCCTTGCATCAAAGTGCCGAAGGATGCGGCATCTCCGGGAATACACCGATACCCGGTATCGATGACTTCTCCGACGGTATTATCCAAGCCGTTTTTTCATGGCAAGATGATGATGGCGTTGGTTTCCAATTCCGCCGCGTCGGCGACGACAGCGGTTATCTCGTCGCATTCGGCTATAACGAAACACCCCAGATTATCATCGGTAGCCTTGCAGACGGATGTTGTCCTTCTGCGCAATGTCTCGACCAGTGCTCCTGCGAAAACGGAGGAAATGAACTCGTTGGTGTCGACCACGGTTTGGGCGCAGACCTCTCACAAGACAACAGCGTTGCTTATTTTGCGCGCGTTGAAGTCACCGGAAGTCTTATCCAGGTCTGGTATATGCCGCTGGATGATGTGTCTGATCCGTTTGCAGCCTCTGGTGAACTCGGCGATCCAGCCGCTGAATATGACGGGGCAGATGATGCGGGTCCCGGTATCGCCGGTATCTGGCATGAAAGTTGGGGCAACGGGAGAGTCGATAACGTTCTTGTCACCGGTCCAGGCGGCACCACGGACGTCGACCCCCACGCGAAGCTCTCCACGACATGGGGCAAGGTTAAAAGCAGCTATTAGTCTCCTTCCCAAATATAGACTGATACCATAAAATCAACATCAGGCGTTGAGGGGGTATTGTCTGTTTACCCCTTCCGTCGCCTGTCGTCTTGGTAGGATGAGGTAATTACACCTCATCCACACCACATTATTAGTTTTATGATGGGGTTCTTTTATGGATATGGGTATCTAAGCAATACCGTAAAGCTCTGTCATTATGCTGTTGCTTATGAATAAACGGCAACACAACCCTATATGAGAACAGAGGAGGCATCTCATGAAAACCCGTTTTTTTTTCTTGATTCTCGTTTTGAGTCTATTTGTTGCATTTCACGCCAGCGGTCAAGTTGTGTTTTACGCCGATTTTGAGCCCGGTTCCAAGGACGCAAAACCGAATGCTGATGTGAACAATGTCAAGAATTATAAACCGGAAAACGCTGGTACCATCTGGGCTGCAGATGATTTTGAAGGCGGCAAAATCGGTGGAAAAGGATCCATGAAGCAAACCGCTGAGGGATGCGGCATTTCCGGTAACACAGAACTGCCTGGTGTGAAAAACTTTACCGACGGTATCGTCCAAGCCGTCTTTTCCTTTGGTGATGATGATAGTTTCGGTCTGCAATTCCGTAGAAAAGGGGACGATAAAGGCTATCTCGTTGTCTTTGGCTATAATGAGACGGCGTCTGTCCTTTTCATGAGTCTTGAAGACGGGTGTTGTCCGAGCGGACAATGCCTTGATCAGTGCGGTTGTGAAAATGGTGGAAAAGAAATAGACAGCGTTCCGCACGGCTTAGGGGCTGGACTCGACCAGACGAATGCCGTCGCCTATTTTGGACGCGTTGAAGTCAAAGGCAATAACGTTAAAGTCTGGTATATGAAACTCGATGAAGTCAAAGACCTGTTCGCACCCTCCGATGACCTCGGGGACCCAATACTTGAATCCGACAAAGCCACTACCAAGGACGCGGGCTCTGTCGGTGTTTGGCACGAAAGTTGGGGGATGGGCAGAATCGACAGCATTCTCGTTACAAATGCCAACGGTTTTGATGTCGATGTCAAGGACAAACTCACAACTCTCTGGGGCGAGATTAAAGTTGCGTATTAGTATATAATTTCGTATATAATGGGGCGAGGGAACGGTTTTATGAATCCTTCGCCCTTTTCTAATTTTTTTCTTCTGTAGGAGCGATCTCCGAATCGCGACCCTCGTTTGTGTAGGAGCGATCTCCCGATCGCGATGCTTATCCACCGCCGCTGGCGAGGTGTCCTGGGGAAACACCCAAGCAAAAACACCTCGCTGATAAGGAGTCTACCCATGAAAGTCACGAACATTGAACGCGTGCTTGTAGATGTCCCCTTCACCCCGCGCCAACAACAAATTACGACGCAGAGTGTATCCACCGTTTACAACTGGTCGCTCCTGGAGTTGTGCAAAGTCACCACGGATACTGGGCATGTCGGTTGGGGTGAGACCGTCGTTCACTATACCTATTCCCGTGTCAGCGATACCAGCATCGAACGGGTGCTTGGACAGAGTCCTGCCGAACGCATGAATGATGATTCACTTGGGGCAGGCTTACAGATGGCACTTTTCGATGTCGTCGGCAAAATTTTAGAGGTGCCGGTCTACCAACTTCTCGGCATGCAGTGTCGCGAGGCTGTTCCAATTTCATGGTGGTGTATCGATGCCTCTCCTGAAAACTGGGCCGCAGAAGCCGCTGATGCCGTGGAAAACGGTTATACCAGCTTCAAAAACAAGCCGCGTCCATGGTGGGATATCGTCGCACAGGTAGAGGCAGTCGCGAAAGTCGTACCATCCGGCTTCAAACTCGACCTTGATCCAAACAGTTCTTGGCGCGACGCAGAGACGGCTATCCCCATCCTGCAAAAACTCGCGTCACATCCAAATGTAGCGATGTTTGAAACCCCCATCCCGCAGAGCGATGTAGATGGAAACAAGCGGATTCGCCAAGCCGTTGGGTGTCAGGTCGCCATGCACTTCGGGTCACCACCCTATACCACTTGTGTGCGTGAGGATGTATGCACTGGATTTGTCATCGGTGGCGGTAAATCGCAGGTAATGCGTGAAGGGCAACTCAGCGCGGCAGCGGATATGCCGTTTTGGCTCCAAATCGTTGGAAACGGCTTAACAACGACGTGGGCAGGACATCTCGGCAGTGTGCTTACACATGCAACGTGGCCCGCGATCACCTGTATTAATCTCTACAGCGACCATCTGCTTACGCAACCGATACAGGTCTCGGAGGGATGCCACAAGATTCCCGATGCGCCTGGGTTAGGCGTTGAAGTCGATGAAGACGCAGTTGAACGCTTTCGCGTGCCGGATGAGAAGTTAGACGCTGATGGTTACACGATTCATCCTGTCCCGCGTATCATCAAAACCGCCGTTTATCCCGATGGGAGCTGTATCCACATGTCCGGTGATGGTTTGAGTTATTTCAATGCCGGTAATGGCGAGGCACAGGTGGAAGGAGCACGTCTCGAGTTAACCTTCGACGACGGCACTGATGAATGGGCAGACCTCTTTGAGAAAGCACGTGAAACCCCTGTTCATGGGCGTTGGTAGAATGTGAACGTTGTTTCGTAGTTCCGAACTTGCTTAGTTCTAATAGCCGCGAAACACCAGTGTATGGTTCTCGGAGTATGTGCCCTTGAAATGTGGTTGAAAAATGTGATATACTTTTCCATAGGATTTGGGTGATGAATCAGGATTTGCATGATGGTGTAAGGGAGCAAGCCAGTGCCAGCCGTCAACGCTTGGAAGATGCGAGAGTTCTTTTAAGGGCTTCTCGGTGGCGAGGTGCAATGTACATTGCTGGTTATGCTGTGGAATGTCTCTTGAAAACGAAGTTGATGCAAATCTATGAATGCCAAAATTTGCGCGAGTTAGAGGTAGAACTCCAGCGGCGTTCGATACTGTCTGGGCATAGTACAGTTTTTACGCATCAATTGGAAGAGTTATTTAAACTTACCCCTGGCTATAATCGCCTACGGCAAAATCAAAATATGGTTTCCTTATTTAATTGAGTCAACCGTTGGACCCCAAAATAGTGTTACACCCGCCAAACAACTGGTGATGCTGCAACTTTTTTCATTGAAGCTGTTGAAGAAGTCATACACTGGGTAAGCAATAACATCTAGTGCTGTGTCACTCCTAAAATGATGGATGTGGGCAGCCACAAGGGACTGCCCCTACAGGGAAAATCCCTTCAACGACACAGCACTAGCGAAGGATATATCCATGGCATGCAGAATGTTAAAGCAGAAAATTTACGATAAACTCAAAAGTGGATACTTCTCTGACGAAAATGATCTGGTCGATGTCTCCGATGGTTTTGATGACCTGATCCATATCGTCATCGTTAGCAGGAAGTTTGATGGAAAGTTGGTGAAAGAAAGGCATAGTCTCATCTGGGACGAATTAGTAAAGCATCTTTCAAACGAGGAATGGGGACACGTTTCTCTCTCAGTCGGAGCGAGTCCTGAAGATGTGAAAACTTTCTTATAGCAGATCGTCTCTGTTTCCGTGACAGATAACAGAGATTGACGCTTTTCGCAGAGGCGAATTAACATTGACTTCTCTCCCCCAACAGCGTGTCCTGACATGGCGCGTCATCACCATCTTCGCCATTAGTGCACCGATTAATTGCTATTTCCTCATCCAGATGGAACTCGTGCGCTATACCTTCCCGACCTGGGTAGTCCCGCTGTCCAATGTCATTTTCATCCTCACCGCAGTGATGCTGATTAACGGGGTTGTCCGCCTTCTCAGCAGCAATTTTGCCCTTGGACAAGGCGAATTGCTGTTTTTGTATGTGACGCTCAGTTTCGCCACGAGTTTGGCTGGATGTGATGTCCTTCAAGCAATCCTATCTGTCCTTGGACATAGTTTCTGGTTTGCAACGGAGGAGAACGAGTGGCGCACCCTATTTTGGCACCATCTCCCGGAATGGCTCACTGTTTCAGATAGAGACGCGCTCCGTGGCTATTACCTTGGGGAGTCGACCCTATATCATTCCCTTCACTTACGGGTTTGGTTGCCGGTGATGGGGGCATGGTTATTGCTGTTTTCGGTCATAGCATTCATCTTTCTCTGCCTCAATACGATCCTCCGGCGGCAGTGGGCGCAGCGCGAACGTCTCACCTTTCCGATTATTCAACTCCCACTTGCAATGACGAATCCCACATCCGGTTTTTTCCGAAACAAGCGAATGTGGATCGGCTTCGCAATCGCCGCTGGCATTAGCCTTTTCAACGGATTAAGCCATCTCTACCCCGTGATTCCGCATATTCCAGTAACACGCCGCTTTTTTTCGTTTCACGAACCACCTTTGAGTCTTTACGGGACCATCATCACCGCCTTTTATCCGTTTGCCATCGGGATTATGTTCCTCATGCCGTTGGATGTCCTTTTTTCGACGAGTCTCTTCTATTTTCTCTATCGAAACGAAGTCGCTTTAGCGAAAGCGGTTGGGTGGAGTAGCATCCCACGTTTTCCGTATCTTAACGAACAGACGATTGGGGCATTCGTAGGGCTCTGTTTCTTTTTTGGTTGGACGGGCAAACGGCATTTCAAAGCCGTTTTGAGGAGCGCGCTACCGTCGCGCGGACGAGAGCCACCAATCGAACAGCACGACGAACCGATGTCGTATCGAATGGCTGTTTGGGGGTTTGTCCTTGGTGTTTTACTGTTTGCGTTTCTCCTCTACAAGGCGGGCATGGCGGCCTGGCTCGCGCTCACCTTCGCGGTCCTGTTTCTCATAACACCGTTGGTCACAACACGCATCCGTGCCGAGTCTGGCATTTTTGTCCACGCCTATCATTGGCAAGCACCTCGATACATCTTGAACACTCTTTTAGGAACGCACCGTCTCGGCGCACGGAACTTAACGGCACTCTCCGTCTGCTTTTTCAACCGAGATTACCGTCCGCAGCAGATGCCGCACCAATTAGAGGCTTTTAAAATTGCCGAACTCGCCAATATTAATCAACGCCGGATGCTCTTGACAATTATCATCGCCACTGTTTTCGGTGTATTTGTCGCTTTCTGGGTGCAACTACATTTCTATTACAAATTCGGTGCGGATTCCGGATACTTTGGACCCTGGGCACTCGGGTACGGGAGAGAATACTTTGGGCGGTTGACGAACTGGATTACGTATCCCCTCAGCACAGATTGGCTTGGTGTAATATTCATGGGCATCGGATTTTCTGTGATGATGGTACTTACGTATCTTCGGGTCAAGTTCTTTTGGCTGCCGCTGCATCCACTCGGTTATGTGATGGCGAGCAACCAAGAGATGTCCGACCTCTGGATTCCGTTGCTGATTGCTTTGACATTAAAATGGCTTATCCTCCGACACGGAGGTATCCAGAGTTATCGGCGCGCCATCCCCTTCTTTTTAGGGTTAGTTCTCGGCGATTATCTTATGGGGAGCACGTGGAGCCTCCTGAACATCCTTCTGAACACCACGATGTATCAGTTCTATCCATAGGAACAGTCTGTCAATAAACGTAAGCGTCAATTTGAGAAACAGGATTGCACAAATACCTTGCTTGCTACGAGGCTTCAGGGGAAATCCGCGAAAATACTCAAGCAAAACGCTATCAAAAAACACTCCGATTTCCAACTCTTGCTGACTGCTGACTACTGATTGCTATATCAAAGATCAAAAATAACCTGAGCAAACCAACTACCGTCACACTTTCGCACGACCCGCAACTGATGGTATGTGACACTCTTAATTTCGGTGTAAACCTCGTGTTTATTGAAATTTGTCGGTTCACCATAAACCGTCGCGGATACCGCTGTTTCACTACAGTCTTTGATGTCGGCACGTTTAAAGAAAATTTCCTTTGTTTCGTGTTGGAAGATGAGTTCGTCGAGCCAGCTCACAAAAAGGTCTTCCACAGATTCAGCTGTGAGATGGATCTCCACCGAGTCTGTCTCATCGACGGTATCCACGACCGCTATTGTTTCAAAGAGTCCTTGTGCCGCGTTTTTCAGAAGATCCGATAGACTTATTCCTCTAACCAACAGTCCCATATCAGCCGTATGTTCAAGGTATTCATAGGGTTTCATGCAATGCTCCATCGTCACGATTTTTTCTTCTCATTCCTCAGCATCATACCCCGAAAATCCGATCCTGTCAATTCTCAAAATCTTCCTGTAGGAGCGACTTTCCGTAGAACCCATGCCCCATCTAAATACTCACATCTGTATCATCTTTCGCTTGACTTTGCATCTATCGTATGTTATGCTGTTATATAAACTTCCTTGCAGAAAAAAAGACGTTCACGATATAGAAAGCGTCTTAAAAACGTCTGTTCGCTGGCTAAAAATATTTCTTGTAACACAAACTGTTAGTTTGTGCCATAAAACGCCATACTGTTAGTGAGGCTTCCAGAACCTGCCGATTACCGAACTCGCGTTATAGCGAATAAATTTGACGTTGAACGCAAAATGTAATATACTATATACAAAATAGTCTATATATGAAGTCATATTGAGTAAACCATAAGAATGTGGTAAAATAGGGATAGAAAAGGCGATACTTTCTGTCTCTTTCTTCC
>JAGWBV010000139.1 GCA_021295715.1 Candidatus Poribacteria bacterium
CTGTGGTCTAATGCACAAGGAGGCGGGCATTCCTCCCCTACATAAATGCAGGGGTCTCCTGCCCGAAGATTGATGAAATCAGTTCTCAACTTTACGCTACTGACTGTCATGCTCTGTGTCGGCACAGTTTTCCTCTGTGCAATGGAGAGTTGTGAGAGTGACATAAACGAGGTCGAAGTCGTCGAGGAACAACCCGTCACCTTTCGCGAGGCGACTCCGCCTATCGGCAGCGAAATTGACGCAGACACAACGATAATTGTCCGTTTTTCCGCGCCACCGGGAGGCGTGACCGTAACAGGCAACGGAACGTTCTCCATGACAGTATTCAACGTAGAGGCGAAGATTACGGGACCCTTTGCGCCGGGTCCCTTGGCTCTTGTTGTGGCGTGGCGAGACGGTCAGCAGGCACTCACCTACACCGTGAAACTGCCCGATGTTGGGGAGGAGATAACAGGCACGGATGATGAGACCCAGACGCAGACAGCGATGGTGCTAATCCCAGCAGGCGAATTTCTCATGGGAACCAACGAGGCACCCGACCCGGAAGCCCCGCTCATCGAAGGTCCCATCCACACTGTGTTCGTTGATGCCTTTTTTATCGATGTCTATGAAGTAACCAACGCGGATTACCTGAAATTTGTATTGGCAAACCCCGAATGGCAAAAGGACAATGTCCAAGATGATATGTTTTATCTCGAACACTGGAGGAATGGGAATGACTTTCCGATCTGGAAAGCGGATCATCCCGTAACACATGTTAACTGGTATGCGGCGATGGCGTATGCACAATGGGTTGGTAAACGGTTGCCGACCGAGGCGGAATGGGAAAAGGCCGCCCGTGGCGGATTAGTTGGAAAAAAATTTCCGTGGGGCGACGAAAGCATAGATGAGACGCGTGCAAATTACGATTTTAAAGTCGGGGATACGTCTCCTATTGGTGGACCTGTCGGGGCGCAATATCCTCCGAACGGATACGGCTTATACGATATGGCTGGGAATGTCTGCGAGTGGACTCTGGATGCGGCTATCGCGGATTTCTACGCCGATACACCCCTTAAAAATCCATTAGCCGGCGTGCCTGATAATACCTTATCGAATCTGGCGTTCCTCATCGCAAATTTCACTGACATTGAAACACCTCGGATTTTGCGTGGCGGTAGCGCATTCTCAGCAGCCGAAATAGCATTTGTTACTGCACGTGGTGGGAAACCGCCGGGGAGTAGCCTCGGAAGCGTCGGTTTTCGATGCGTCAAAGATGTTTCACCCTAAGGCATCAAGAGGCGCGGTTTGTAACCGCGCCGAAAGTTAGAGGGTCTGGCTCTAACAATCCAACATAGACATACCCTGACGACAGAGGTCATGGTTGGCTGTCCCCATTTTTCCAAGAGGAAAACACCATCCATACGGCACGTGTTCGGGTAAAGAAATTATCAAAGAGGCGGACTACATTTTAATCTGCGGCTTCACCGCGCTCCGATTTTGTGGACACAGATTTCTGAGCAGGCGGTTCTGGATCGACGAACTTGTACTTACCGGACTTACGCATTTCTTTTTCTACTTTTTGGTAGTAAGCGAGTAATCGGTTTAAGTCGTGTCCACATTTTTCTGAGATTTTGTAGCGCATTTCCCGAACTTCCTTAACGACTTCGTTCATTTCTGGATTTAAAAGATCTTTGTTCTGTACCATTTTATGCAGTGCCTCCTAAATAATCAAGCGGTGTTGTCAATTTTGGTGTCATACACTAACACCTGCGCGCTTCGGGCGGGGACATACAGTTGAATGGATTGGGTATGCCCTTCCATGCCTACGTCTTGCCACGGATAATGCCTACCCTCTACGGCACCATAGCCACCGTAAGCCGTATCATCGGTGTTGAGGATAAGACGATAATCCTTTTGCTGAGGGACGGGGATACGCCAATCTGTGACCGAGGCAGTCGGATGGAAGTTGAATGCGAAGATAAGTCCGCCCCGTTCATAGACGATCTGTTTTGCGTCTTCATGAATATATAATAGATAGATATTTTCATCAGAAAGCAGATGGTACATTGCGTCAAGGTGTTGCATCGCGCCATCAAAAGCATTGAGATGTTTGTAACGGAGAGTGTCATCATCGACGAGGTGCCACTGCCTACGCGCATACCAGTAGGAGTTATTGTTCCCCGCTCGCGGAAAGTCGATCCATTCAGGGTGTCCGAATTCGTTCCCCATGAAGTTGAGATACCCCTCGCCCCCTAAACTAAAGGTCAACAGTCGGATGAGTTTGTGGAGCGCGATACCACGAGCGATGTAATGGCTTGTTGTGGAGACGCTCATGTTTGTGTAAAGTTCGGTCTCCATGAGTTGCATAGCAAGGGTTTTATCCCCAACGATCGCTTGGTCGTGACTCTCAACATAAGCGATGTGTTTCTCGCCTGTTCGCCGGTTGCACAACATACCGTAAATCTCGCCGATATGCCAGTCTTCATCCTTTTTCTCTTTCAACAACCGAATCCAATAATCCGGGATGCCCATTGCAAGCCGGTAATCGAAGCCGAGCCCGCCTTCCTCGGTGGGACGCGCGAGACCTGGCATTCCACTCATATCCTCAGCAATTGAAAGTGCGGTAGGGTTGATGGTGTGAACGACATCATTTGCTAACATCAGATATGCAATAGCGTCGAGTTCAACGTCAGCACCGAAGTAATCCGCGTAGCCCTCGAATTCCCGATCTAACCCGTGGTCGCTATAGAGCATGCTGGTGATGCCGTCGAATCTGAATCCATCGAACCGATACGTCTCCAACCAGTAGCGAATGTTGCTAAGGAGAAAGCGTTGCACTTCATACTTACTGTAGTCAAAACAGCGCGAATCCCATGCGATGTGGTCCCCTTTCTCACCGGCGTGGAAATAGTGGTGTGCCGTGCCGTCAAGGCGATTCAATCCTTCATTCATGTTTTTGACTGCGTGGCTATGGACCAGATCCATGATAACCAGTAAACCCATACCGTGTGCGGTATCGATAAGCACTTTGAGTTCTTCCGGTGTCCCGAAACGGCTGGAAACGGCGAAGAAATTGCTTACGTGGTACCCGAAACTTGCATAATACGGATGTTCCATGACCGCCATCAGTTGCACGGCGTTATAACCTAAATCTGCAATTCGGGGTAACACGTTTTGCGTGAATTCATCGAAGGTTCCCACCTTTTCCGCTTCCTGCGCCATACCGACGTGTGCCTCGTAGATTCGCAAGCCCTCGATGCGAGCATCAGAACGAGGTCCGTGATGTTTCCATTCATACGGATAGGGCGGTGCCCAATACTGTCCGATGAAATCGGCATTCCCTTCCTGAACAACGCGCTGAATATATGCTGGAATTCGGTCGAGTCCACCGAGTTCTGATACCACATGCACCTTGATTCGGCTCCCGTGTGTGAGTCGATCGGCGTAGTCTCTATCGGGCAGGAAGATATGCCATACACCACGTTCATCAACGGACATTGGATGTGCACTGCGATCCCAGCCGTTAAAATCGCCGATAAGGGCAAGCGCGTGTGCACCCGGTGCCCATTCGCGATACCAGATCCCGCTCTCACCGTCATTTTCCCCGCGATTGAAACCGAAATATTGGTGTCCTTGGCTTATTTCCCCTAAGATGCCGCCGGTTTTCTCAATCTCTGCTCTGAAACCTTGATAGTGTGCGAACCGCTCACGCTGCTGCGCTCGATACGGCTTTAGCAAAGGATCTGTCTCGATGAGAGCGGTGCCGTTTTTTAATTTTTCCTTGCGGAGAAATGATGTGGGTTTAGACTTTTTCGTGCCTTCCATAAATCCGCCTTCCATTCCATTACGGGCTATTGCATCATGATAAACCTAATTCTTTGATTTTGCGTAAATCCTGTTAACTATGGTGAATTATCAAAATATGTATACATTTCAGGAACACCACCCCCACCACCGCTGGCGAGCGTGTTTTGCTTGGGGTATTTGATAGGGTGTTTCTGCGGATTTCCTTTAAGTATCCTCTCCCATTTTTGGGTGTATAAGTAATTCTATAATTCACCATAAATGTCTCTGAAGTTTAGCACAAGACGGCTTGAAATGCAAATCGGATGTGTGCTACCATGTGAACATGCGAACCCCCTTTCCTCGAATAACGACGATATATTTCATATTGATAGCATTGGTGATCTGGTACCCTTCAGACGTTAAAGCGGTTGAGGACCTGTTTGAAATTCGGGTGTTTGACGGTCAAGTAGCTGTGATGCAACCCTATAGACTGGTTTCTGGGAAGCACTACCGACTTCAAGCAGTCTCCGCGGATGAGGAAGTGCTTACAGCGCAGTGGTTTCTTGCTGGAGATTTAGGTAGAATTACGACAAGGAATCAACCCACGCTAACCGCTGTTTTTGTAGGCGAGGGAGATCTTATTTGCCGTGTGGACGGAGTGGAACAGCGCGTAAGGTTAAACATCATTCCAGCGATGGGCACCATCGGAAGTCGTGGTGGAACACTCAAAAGTCCCGCTGGCGTGGAAATCAAGCTACCCGAAGGAGCATTCCCGATTGAACGACACATTGGGATAGAAATCGTGGCATCACCCGGATTACCGCCGACAGCCCTGCAGTTCATCCGTGTCGTTCAGATATCGCCCGCGCAGCTCATCTTAAAACGACCAATGCAGCTGACATTTCTCTTTGGAAGTGATGAGTTTCCAGGCGCAAAGCCACAACTCTATTTTTGGGAGGCGTTTGGGAAACAGTGGGTCCCTTTGCAAAGCCGTGTGAACGCTGTTCAAGGGGGTGTAACCGCTTCTATTAACCACTTCGGGATTTATACATTGATGGTGCATACGCCTGTAGATTTGGAGCGAACTGATCGGTTTCAGATTCAGAACGTCAAACTTTCGCCGCGTGTATTTTTCGCACCGGATAGGAATCGGCTAACAATAGCGTATCAACTCAAGGCACCGGAGGCAACGCAAGCGTTTGTAACAATGGATATCTTCGATCTTCGGGGCAGACGGGTTCGACGACTTCTTGAGGACACCCCTCACTACGTCGGTCCTAACGTTGCACAGTGGGATGGAGTGACGGATGACGGGAGGCTTGTCCGCAATGGACGCTACTTCCTTGTGATTCGCGCACGGATGGGTTCACAGCGCACGGCACACCGGAAGTTA
>JAGWBV010000140.1 GCA_021295715.1 Candidatus Poribacteria bacterium
GTTGAATAGTATTGATTTTCATCATATCTGGCTCACCTGTCCACTCATCCATGAAGAATTTTTTGAATTCAATGGCAATCGCACAACCAGAGTTTGGAAAGGATTCATGAATCCATCGTGCGAACTGTCCACCTCGGAATTTGATATTTTCTCTGACATCAAGGTGTCTGCCCATAAAGTCGAAATTCCGAAGATCTTCCATGAAACGCTGAATCAAGGGTCCCCATTTCTGACGATCCATGTTTCCGGTACCGATGTTCACCTCTGGATTACCTTCTGCATCTGCTGGCGGGGCACTGGGTCCCTCGCGCCGATGATTGTATGAATGTAAATCGAAAACAACAAAATGCTTAAAGTGCTGTGCCACATCTGTCAATAGACTTCGGACTTCCGAATAGAAAGCATCGTATCCTGCTAAGGATCTGCGGATCAGCTGTTCATCCGGACGCTCCTTCCAAACATGAAGCCCCCAGGCATCCTCCGGTTTAATATAAACGGCTTTCTCACGAGGACGGTTCAGATCTACCTCAAAGCGGGAGTGCGAACCTATAATCCGTGTTTCTGCAACCTCAGTCCAGATAGCAGTAAATGGGTCTTCTTCTCGGAGCCGTTCTGCCTCGGTTAAAGCCAGAATTCTCGACACTTCCTCACGGACGTGATGCCCATCATGAATTGCTGCTGCGACGACGGGACTGTGCCCTTTCGTTATCTTCCATATCGTTGGTGTGCTTACGTCAGTCATGCCACTGTGCCTCATCTGTAAAAGTGAGCCTTGATTTTCAATTATTCGTTCGTTTCTGTTGAATCAAGATGGACATCAAGTTGTAGGAATGCGATTGTAATATCATGTTCTTTAAATTTATGCCAGATTATGAAATGGAGATCACTGGCAACATCAAAACGCTGAAAAGAGTCCGGAATCCAGACCAATAACTCAAAGTCTAAGGATGAATTTCCAAAAGCAATAAAGCGAACGAAAGGAGCCGTAACGTTGCTGATTCTCGGAAGCGATTCTTTGATCACGCCGAGATGTTCATCTGCAGCATCAAGTAACACTTGCTTGACAAGATCCACATCTGAACCGTAGGACACCCCCACCGGAATACGAAGCCGGTACAGCTTGTTGGCGTGCGTGAGATTATGGACGGACTCCGAAATCAATTGAGAATTCGGCACAATAATCTCCTTCTCATCAAGCGAGACGATAACAGTCGAACGCAGATTGATGCTACTCACTCTCCCAAATATGTTAACGTCCATAATCTCTACGAGGTCCCCAATTTTGATAGGACGTTCAAAAATTAGAATGAACCCCGAAATCACGTTAGAGGCAATATTCTGTAAACCGAAACCGATACCGATACTCAATCCACCGAAAATCAACGCCAAACTTGTGAAACTGACTCCAATCGCACTCAAGCCAATGAATATTCCGAGAAGAATAAAACTGAAGTGAAGGAAACGGAGTAAGAGAAACTGTGTATGTTGTGCGATTTGAAAAGCTAGTAGCACCTGCTGCCGGAGCACCCATTGCACGTATTTAGAGAGGACAAACATCCCAAAAACAATCACGAACGCATAAAACAGGCGCGCTAAGGTTAAATTACGTTCACCTGAACCTTCTGCCTCAGCATCGGGTGGTTGAAATAGTTCGGTGAGCGGATAGTGAAAGAATTTACTCAGAATCACCGACCCGATACCAGCGAACCGTAACCCCAAAATAGTCCCAACGACCATAATGATGAGGAAAAGGAGTGCGAGCAATCGGCTTTCAACATTTTCTGCCATATTCAGATGCTTAAACAACCGACGGAACCACCAACGCAAAAATCCTGCGATTGCGAAGGAAATTGCCAAAGTAACTATTAATAAGCCGACCTGACTTACTTTTACCGGATCATCCAGCGTGATGAGAGGTTTATCAAGTAAATCACGTAACTGTGGTATTAATTCTTCCATCCTATGCTATCCCTTCTGTTAGGGGTCAGGCACGCCCCTGATCCCTATACAAATATTGTGGGGTGAGGGTTGTTCGCCTTGTGTTGATAACAACACTTCCTTTTTCACGTAGGCAAGTTCAATTCCTTCTTGCCGCATAGATGCCTTGGAAATACCCTCTACGATGCGTGTTAAAGTCTTTCAGCAAAATCAGGCTGTAGCCTTCGTTAATCAATAGCGATTTCCTCAATTGAATGAACGAACAGGATGTCGTTCACGCCTTTGTAGGATAGTAACGTTTGGGCTAATTCCTCAGAATTAAGGCTTTCCTCTGTTAAGCCTGCGATAATCAGGTCCGCCTGAAAAGATCTTTGCGTCACCTCTTCTTCCAAAATCTCTGGGCTGGTATAGGAAATAGAGGTCACATTCTGCCTTGAAATGGGGATCCTACCTTCCTTCATCAGTGTAGAGAGTTCGTCAGCCTCACGTTCAGCGCTTCTTGCCTCGGAGCAGGCGAAGAGTTGTATTTCAGCACGTTTCCACTCTGGATGTCCCACAATGATATAGGCGAGCAGCAGCATCAGGGGTGCATTTTTCAAGTTATCCTCAGTCACCCACACATGGATTGAGGCGCGATACCCGAATCGGTATTCTGTTGATCGCAGGATCAAGACGTTGGACATTAAGCTTGCTGCGAGACGAGCCCCTTGTTTAACTTCTTCAAACTCCTCAGGGTTCTCCCGTTTAAACTCAAGTAGGACACAGTTGTTTGGTAAGCCAGAAATCCCTGGCATCTGTAGTATTTGTGCCATAGCGAGTTGAAATGTGGGGCAAATTACGCAATCAACAAAGATCCCTGCTTTACTCATCTCCGTTCGATGAATCAACCCCTCAACACGGCTACGCGCTTCTTGGTCGCTGGTAAACGAATAATCAGTAGGCAGGAACTGAATAAATTGACCGAATCCGTGCCGGTGGCAAATCCAACGGAGCAAGTCAAAATGACCAAGGCGATGTTCTGCGAATCGCGTCATAGCGATGATCGAGGGACGCCATCCGCCTTCCGATGTAATGACTCGATTCTTCTGCAGCGTGGTCTGCAACCACCGCGTTAACTGAAACATCGTTCCTTGGAAAATCGCTGTCAAATCGCGTTGGCTGCTACTGGTGCGGCGGAGTCCGAGATAAGTTATCGCCATGAGAAAAACCGAGATGAAGGCGTATAGTGCACTTATTTGAATCATCATCAATCCGCACATCAAGGTCCCCAGCAGGGACAGGTACCACCGAGAATGGAAAGTCGGGCGATAGGACGGATTCCCAGCGAAATGCTCAAGAAATGAAACAGTACAGAGTGCCCCGTACATTACCATGAAGAACATACTGAGGATCTGAGCGATAAAGTCCACTCCGCCTATGCCAACGAACACTATAGCGATTGCGCCTGATACACACGTTGCGTATACGGGTTCTTCATTCTTTCCGAACCCTTTTTCCATGAGGCGGTTCAGTTTGGGAATCGGCAGGACATTGTCGCGTGCCAGTGCTTGGAGTGTTCTGGGTGCCACGAGGATTGAGCCGAGAGCGGACGATAGTGCAGCGGCTCCCAATCCAATATAGATAGCCGGTCCCCATAAGGAAATCTGTGCCATGACAAACTGATCAGCGGCGAGTGCTTCTGGTGTAGCACTCTGGCACAATTTAAAGGCAACAAAAATGTAGACGATCATCCCTGTGAGTGTCGCTGCAATAGTGCCAAGTGGTATACTTTTCTGAGGGTTTTTCAGGTCCCCGGAGAGTCCCAAACCGGCAATCATCCCAGTGAAGGCGGGAAAACAGGTTGCGAACACCGTCCCGAAGCTATCTCCGTTTTCAATGCGTGCAGTAATATCCAGACCGTTGGGCTGTATGGATTCAGGCCCCTGACCGAGAAAAAACGTCGCTATTGATGCTCCGAGGATTGCACTGATACCCCAGAGTGCCGACACCCCTATGTCTGCGCCTTTCGTCAACATGAGTGCGATGAGCAATATGGTACACGGGACACTCACCGCTCGCGGGTCAAGACTGAATTCATAGGTGTCTAAGATCCACTGATAGATAGGAACAAAAGCTTCGGCAAATGCTACCATATAGAAAGCGACCGAGATCGCTTGGGAAAAATACAAGGCGAGTCCGATCGCCCCTCCAATGCTGGTGCCAAAGGAGCGGCTCACAATATAATAGGCACCCCCGCCTGCGACACGGCGGTTGGTTGCAATTTCCGATACTGCTAACACTGTGGGAATGGTGACCAAATGCCCGAGGAGGATAATGATGAGGCTCCCCCAGAGTCCAACATTCGCTACAGCATAACCGAATCGTAAAAAAAGAATGGCACCGAGGATGGTTGTAATTGAAGTAAGAAACACTGGAGCCGTCCCAAAGCCGTGTCCTCGTTGAGATGACGTAGTTTTGGATCCGGAGTGTTGTCTGCTTTTTGAAAACACTACTCGTTTTCCTTTCGTTTAAATGTAAGTGGGAATATCAACAGATACTTGTAGTGCCATTTGTCTGTCGGTAGTTTGCTATTATACCCCAAAGCCCAATTATAGTAAAGCCCATAATTACGTCACTTACCCCTTATAAAATTACTGACTCACCTGTTTCTCAATAGAAGCCATCACTTTCTGAAGCGAAGTCAGAAGTTCAGATAAAAAATCTTGGGGAGGGACGAGTATTATTTCGATTCTCCGGTTTTTCGCTTTGGCTTCGGGCGTATCAGCGGCATCTATCGGTTGGTAGAAGGCATACCCTGTCGCTGCCATACGTTGTGCATCAACGCCAGCATGTACCTGCAAGTATTTCACAGCAGCGATTGCGCGCTCGGTGGAGAGGTTCCAGTTTTGGATTTCAGAACCTGCAATCGGTGTGTCATCCGTGTGTCCCTCAACCCGCACTGCGTAATCTGAATAATGAGTATTCAGCAAGACTTCTTGAGAAATCGCGTCTAAAAGTGCCTTTCCTTCCGGGCTCAGCGTAGCCTTTCCTGTTTCAAAGAGAATCTTCCCTTTTACGTCAAGTTTCAACCGCCCAGCATTATCTAACA
>JAGWBV010000141.1 GCA_021295715.1 Candidatus Poribacteria bacterium
CACAACATTGTCTGTCTGCAGTAACTTGCCTGTCTGCATATTCCACAAATGAACTGTATTGTCCAAACCGCCACTCGCCAATATCCTTCCATCTGGACTAAACGCGAGGCTACCGATGGACTGTGTATGCGTTATCATCCTCCGAAATTCTATGCCGGTTTCCACATTCAATAATAGATGCACGGTGTTGTATCTGTTGCCGCTTATTAGCGTCTTCCCATCTGGGCTAAATGCGAGACTCTTGCAATCGATGCTATCTTCCAACTTTAGCAGGTATGTCCCTGTCTGCACATCCCATAGATTGATCGTCTTGTAACTTCCACCTGCCAGCGTCTTACCATCTGGACTAAACGCTACACTAAAAAGAGCATTCGCGTTCCGTTCAAGCAACTTATGAATAGACTCGCGTGTCTCCACATTCCACAAACGGGCGGTTGTGTCTTCACTTGCGCTTGCTAGCAACTTCCCATCCGGGCTGAACGCAATGTCTGAGATTTTCGAGCTGAACGTTGAGGCTTTGTCCTGATGCGCTATGAACGCGTGCAGCGTTTTCCCCGTCTGCACATCCCAGAGCCGAACGGTTTCGTCATCACTTCCACTCGCCAGTGTTTTTCCATCTGGATTAAAAGTGACGCTTGTGACTGCCCCGAGATGTCCTTCAAGCGTACGCAGATGTTCGCCGGTGCGTGCATCCCACAGCCGGATGGTCTTGTCCTCACTTGCGCTTGCCAGCAATTTCCCATCCGGACTAAACGCTATGTTTGTGATTTTATCTTCATGTGCTTGCATCGTCCAAAGTTCAGTGCCGGTGCGCGCATCCCGCACACGGACGGTGCTATCCATGCTCGCACTTGCCAACAGGGTATCGTCCGGACTGAATGCTACATTCGTAACCCAATGTGTATACCCGGTTATCAGGTTAAGTGGTTTGTTTGTTTCTGTATCATATATCCAAATACCGATGGCACATGTTACTGCTAAGCGTTTGCCGTCATTGGAATTCGCGAAATTTCCTGTTATCATGCCTTTACCGAACCGCGCTTTAGCACCTTCGGGTAAGTGCTGCAACTGCCAATTTTGTGTATCTTGGGCGATAGTATTTTGTGAAATAACACACAGTGCTAATCCCGTCGTTAAAATCAGAATCAATGTTTTTTGCATGAGAATTTTCCTTTTTCAGGGGTGTTGTTTTCACTTATATTTTAACATGAGTTAGTTCATAGATTGGGTTTCGCTTTGCGTTACCCAACCTACGGGGTCATATCCCACAAAGTTATGATACCATCGCAGACACTGACAAGTATTTTGCCATCCATAACAAATTCCAGATTTTCAACCCTACTACCTATGTCAAACATACGGAGCAGCTTCTTTGCGCTTACATCATAAATCTTCATAATCCCATCTGCATCCGCAGTCACAAACAATTTACCATCGGGACTGAAGGCGAGGGTGACGATACCCCTCTTATGCGTGTGCGGAAATGGCTGCCGTTCGCCTGTGTCCACATCCCACAGATAGATATTCGGGTCATAAGCCGCAGCAGCGATTGTTTTTCCATCGGAACTGAAGGCGATGTCTACGATGCCCCTTGTGTGTCCACGGATTACCTGCTTTTGTTCACCGGTGTTGGTATCCCATAAACGGACGGTTCTATCTTCGCTTCCACTGGCGATTGTTTTTCCATCGGGACTGAAAGCGAGACTCTCAACCCCTCCGTTATGTTCTTCGATGATTCTCTTCGTCTTACCTGTTGTTGTATCCCATAGACGGACGGTATTATCAAATCCGCCGGTGGCGAATGTTTTTCCATCTGGACTGAAGGCAATACACGCGATCTGTGCTGTATGTCCTTTGAATGATAGTTTCGGCCTATCTATTTTCATGCCCCATAGGGTGGTATCAATTTCCGTGAGGAGCCCGGGCAAGTGTTCCGGTATATCTATTTTCATGTCCCATAAATAAGCGGTCTCGTCGGTTTCCACCGTAGCGAATGTTTTTCCATCCGGACTAAAGCCGATATCTACAGCACCCCTGGTGTGAATTCTCTTTACCAATTTTGGTGAGGCGGGCACTGTGATGTCAAATAGATACGGGGTACTAAACTCACTCAGACCTGCAAGTTTTTTCCCATCGCGACTCAATGCAAATTTGGAGAAAGTGTTGTAATCATTTTCCGCTGACAGCGTATTTTCACCGGTATCAATGTCCCACTGACGTAGCGTTCCGTATTCGCTGCAACTGACGAGTGTATGCGAATCCCTAACGAAGACGACAACCGAAATGCGGCTTTGGTGTGCGGTGAGCATTTTGCGGAGCTTGCCTGTGTTTGCATCCCACAAATGGATGCGCCCATCTCCGCATCCTGCGGCTAAAAGTTCGCCATCCTGACTATAGGCGATGTGATCTATGCCTGACATTTCGCCGGTAAGTGTGCCTATTTGTTGCCATGTTTGTGTCTCCCACAGAAAGATGTTGTTGCCCGAACTGGCACTTGCCAACGTGCTGCCGTCCGGACTGAACGCCATGTTTTGCGCAATTTTATTATGTCCTTTGAGTTCGTGTTTGCGTTTGCCTGTCGCTGTATCCCAAATGGAAATGGTGTTCGGTCCGTCTCCAGCGGCGAGTCGCGTTCCATCTGGTGAGAACGCTACACTGTGAATGAATGTTTCTTTCTCGTCTGTTCTCTGAAGTGTTCTCTCTAACTTCCCAGTTTTCACGTCCCATATACGCGTGGTACTTTCTCCGCTACCGATTGCGATTTTGCCCATTTCTCGGTTGTAGGTGGAACAGATACCGGCGACAAATTCAATGTCTTGTAGTGCTTGTGAGGATGTGTCGGGATCCCAGATATGTAAGTAATCAAAAGTTTCGCTTCTTGCGATGACGTTGATATCTGGAGGAAATGCGGAGTTATACAACCTCGGAGTGTTACGGATAACGCTGGTGAGTTGTAATGTTGTTGCATCGTATATCCAAATGCCTGTCCCACTAATGATGCCGATCCGCGTGCCGTCTGCGGAATACTCGACATCTCCAACTCGTCCTTTCCCTATCTGTGCTACGATACCTTTCGGAGGTGGGAGGGTTTCTTGGGCGATAAGGATGAATGTGCATAAGAGCGTTATCCAGAGTGGTATCAAGATCAAGAGCAATCTGTTTTTCATAGGTGTGTTCTCCTGTGTGGTGTGTTATTGGTATAAGATTGAGTTGTTATCAAGTTTGGCGGTGAATTGTCTCAACTGCGGATTATGCCAAATCAACGTCAAATGTGCTTGGCAGAATACGCTTTTGGTCTTCTGCATGATTCGTCGAAGCGTGCCTGCTACTGTTCAAATTTTAGGTCCCACAAATACACGATGCCACCATTTGAACTTGCCAACATCTTACCATCTGGACTGAACACAACGCTTTGGGGACCTACCCTTCCCCGATGCCCCTCGAGTATCCTCAGATGTTTGCCAGTGTGCACATCCGACAGCATCACAAAGCCATCATTAGATCCACTCGTCAGTATCTTTCCATCCGGGCTGAACGCGATGCTATAGATAGATCTCCAATCCGCTTCTATCGTCCGAATCGGTTCACCCGACACCGCATCCCATAAAAGTATGGTACTGCCCCGAGCAGCACTTGCAGCTATCTTTCCGTCTGGGCTGAACGTTACACTATAAAGTGGTTTCTCCAACGTCAAGAGCGGGGCACCGGTATGTCCATCCCACGTGCACACGGTGTCGTCATAACCTCCGCTTGCCAACAAAGAACCGTCCGGGTTGAACGCGATGGCATTAGCCTGATGTGCCTTCATCCTATTTATACGTAGACCTGTTTGCATATCCCATAGATAGACATAACCACCACCATCTACAGCTGCCAGCCTTTTGCTATCTGGGCTAAAGGCAACCCTTATGAACCCAAAAACTTCTCCAGGCAGTGCCGGAAGTGCTGCACCCGTTTTTATATCCCACAAACTCACAGTCGAGTCATAACTCCCACTTGCCAATATCTTTCCATCTGGACTGAACGCTACGTCATTAACAGACTTCGTATGCCCTTTTAGTGTCTGCAGCAATGCACACGTCTGCACATCCCACAGGTAGACAGCATTGTTCCCAGTGGCACCTGCCAACGTTTTACCATCCGGGCTGAACGCGATGCTACGGAAATCCTGCGTATGCGCTACCATCTTCCGAAGTTCGGTGCCGGTTTCCACATCCCACAAGCGCACGGTGTCATCCATGCTACCGCTCGTCAGCGTCTTTCCATCAGGGCTAAATATAACATTCACGCTACCATAAGTATGCCCAGATAACACCCGCAGAGGTTTTCCTGTCTGCACATCCCACAGACGAATAGAAAAGTCCCAACTCCCACTGGCTAATAGTTGTCCATCTGGACTGAACGCTACGTCATTGATAGCATTCGTATGTCCGTCCATCTTTTGAAGCAACTCACCGGTCTGCACATCCCATAGGCGAACGGTAACGTCACCACTCCCGCTTGCCAGTGTCTTCCCATCCGGGTTGAATGCTACGCTACGGACACCACCTTTATGTGCCGTCAACACCCGAATCGATTCTCCGGTTTCCACATCCCAGAACTGGATAGTTTTGTCCTCACCTCCACTTGCAAGTATTTTTCCATCCGGACTGAACGCGACACAATAAACAAACCTCAGATGCCCTGTCAGGGTCCGAAGGTGCGTGCCGGTTTCCACATCCCACAGTCGTAGAGTCCCGTCTTCACCTGTGCTTGCTAACAGTGAACCATCCGGACTGAACGCTACATCCATGATTGAATGCGCATGTCCTTGCATCGTGTGTAGTTCAGTGCCGGTGTGTGCATCCCACAAACGGACAGTGCTATCCACACTCCCACTCGCTAACAGAGAATCGTCCGGGCTAAACGCTACGCTCATAACCCAATGCGTATGTCCTGTTATCAGATCAAGTGCTTTGTCGGTTTCTGTGTCATACACCCAAATACCGATACCACTCGCGACCGCTAAACGTTTTGTAATCTCGCCTTTACCGATCCGCGCTTTTACGCCTTCGGGTAAGTGCCGCAAATGCCAGTCCTGAGTGTCTTGTGCGATAGTGTTTTCGGAAATAACGCATATTGCCAGCACAATCGCTAAAATTAGAACCAATGTTTTTTGCATCGGAAAGCTTCCTTTTTCGGTAGAGATTGTTTGTAATTTAATCGTAACATGAGTTAGCGACAAAAAGGGATATGATTATTGGCTATCAGCTTTCAGTTGTCAGCCATCAGTAATAGTAAATCGGGCTTACAAAGACTTCCAACAATATGAGGTACACAGCCTAATCCACATTATCGGATGTGAGATCCCACAACAACACGATGCCATCCCAACTTGTACTCGCCAGCGTTTTTCCATCCGGACTGAACGCTATTCCAATAACAGCATTCCGATGTGCATCCAGTGTCCGAAGATGTGTGCCAGTTTCCACACCCAATTCGTATGCCCTGTCAGCAGATTGAGTATTTTGCCCGTTTCTATGTCATACATCCAAATACCGATGTTACACGCGACCGCTAAACGTTTTCCATCATCAGAATTTGCGATCTTTCCCGATAACGAGCCTTTCCCGTATCGTGCCTTCACGAACATCTTCCGTATCGCAGTGGATTCTCCAGAAACCCTGAGTGTATAGAAATAAACCCCACTCGCAACAGGCTCACCCAACGCATTCCGACCATCCCAATACGCTGCACGGTTTTTGCTCTGATACATGCCTGCAGACTGATGCCCGAATGATAGCGTCCGAATTAATCGACCATCGGTGGCATGGATAGTGAGCATAACGTCTGCTGCTTCGGCGAGTTGATAGGGTATCCATGTTTCAGGATTGAACGGATTAGGATAATTGGGCAGAAGTCCTGTCTTTTTCGGGGTCAACGCCTCCATCAGGTGCTTTAGGACTATCACCCCTCTTTGAAAGGTTGGGTCGTGCGAGTCAATGCGTTGGATTTGGGTTAGCCAGAGTTGGATGTCTTCAGGACGTAGGAGCGGTTGATTGGGACCTATTCCTATACCAGCACAAGCAGAAGGCGCGGCTGCTTTCGCACTCATTAAAGCTGCAGCCAAAACAATATCACGAATATCAACGGAACCGTCACCGTTAACATCTGCTACGTCAGGACCGGTTCGTCCCAAACGTGTTGTAATGCGTACGAGATCCAGGATATTTACGACTCCGTTCCCGTCAACATCTGCGCGGAGAGGGCGTTTTTCAGGAGGTATAACGGACTCGTCATCGGTAACGAGTGCTGCGAATTCTGATAAAGCAGTGGGATTTTGCAACAGTATCTGAAAGTCTGGATCCCGGAGCATCACTCTGACCCCGGCGTTTTCTTTAATAAATGTTATCGCTTCATCCCGCAAACCGAACTGCGCGAGGAGGTCTGGATTCCCAGCAATAGCATCTATCGTGAAGGGGGTTAAAAGGGCTTGTATCTCCGGTTCCTGAAGCCGTGACAGTAAATTCGGAAGCACTTCTTGAATCACGGGGTCTTGGAGCGTGGTCCTGTATTTTTGGGATAGATGTACAGCGAGGGAAATATCCGCAGTCGCAACGGGAAGGGCAGTGCTGAAATCGCCTGCCTCAAGATAAATCTCAAAGAACATGCCCCAGTTCCATAGGTTATCACTTACTTTGACAAGTAGGAGATTATTCCCCGCATTCAGATTGACGCGGAACAGATCTTGAATGCCAGTTGTTCGTCTATCCACCTTGTTTACGTGAACGATTTCACCGTTAAGCCAAACCTTGACGGAGTCGTCACTGCCAACCCCCATCGCAACGTTTTTTCGGGCTTTCGGGGAGAAGATATTAATTAAAGCGTACGCCGAGTGGTAATTCAGCCCTCGGTCGTTGCTCAACCCTATCCTATTAATAACGCTGTTAACATTATCTGAATAGCAGCCCCAACGCCAGAATAAGCAATCGATCTCCGGGAAGATATTCCCACGGGTCCATTGCAACTGTCCTAAGGTATCGCCTTCGTTTACGCCGTATGCAGCGACGAGGTTTTCCGTAAGCCTTCCTTGACTCGCGGCAGCCAGCTGATCGCTATCTATATCTCCACCTTTGGCAATCATCCACAGCCAGGGCCCTTCTATATAAGCCTCCACAAGAGGACAAAGGACACCTATAAATAGAGCGAAAAGACCTATCAGAACGCAGCTTGTGGATTTGCTATGCAGATTCATGAATGTTTACTCTCTCAAAGGAACTTCCGTAAAAAAACAGTGGAATGAAACAGGTTAAAAGTGTTAGACAAAATCTAATATTTTGCTATAATGGGTATAGTATACTACACCCAATTATCATACGCAAGGACAACCACTCATGAAATTCAAACGTGAAGAAATTTTAGCGCAACTGCGCAACAATATTGACGCAGGCAAACCTATTATCGGAGCAGGTGCAGGCACAGGTATCTCTGCGAAGTGCGAGGCAGCCGGTGGCATTGACCTGATTATTATCTACAACTCCGGCAGATTCAGAATGGCGGGCAGAGGTTCACTCGCGGGTATGATGCCTTACGGCGACGCGAACCAGATTGTTGTTGAGATGGCGAGCGAAGTACTACCCGTCGTTCCTGACACACCCGTACTCGCAGGGGTCTGTGGAACTGATCCGTTTCGTTTGATGGATGTCTTCTTGGGTCAGATAGACGCGATCGGGTTTTCTGGGGTTCAGAATTTCCCGACAGTGGGTCTGATTGATGGCACATTCCGTCAACTACTTGAAGAGACCGACATGGGATACGGACCCGAGGTGGAGATGATTCGGACAGCGCATCAGATGGGAATGCTCACGACACCTTACGCTTTCAACGAAACCGAAGCGGAGCAGATGGCGGATGCCGGTGCGGATATTCTCGTCGCACACATGGGACTGACAACAAAGGGATCTATCGGTGCGCAAACTGCTTTCACACTTGCGGACGCTGCTAAACGGGTGCAAGCCATTCACGACGCAGCGAAAGGGGTCAACTCAGAGATTCTGGTTATCTGTCACGGGGGTCCGATCGCTGAGCCAGAGGACGCAACATACGTTCTGGAAAATACCGAAGGGGTAGTAGGGTTCTACGGCGCGTCAAGCGCAGAGCGTCTTCCCACGGAACGTGCGATCACGGCACAGATTGAGGAATTCAAGAAAATTCGACTGTAGATGAAAGCATAGGGGGTTACCAAACAAGAATCATTGGCAGGGAATTTGGATCCGTGCGAATGTTTTCGGTGAACACTCCACAAATGCTTGATATAGGAACGTATATAGAAAGGCATTGACGAGGCAGTCAGTGCCTTTTTCTTTTCCTGCAATGCAGACACGAGCATGACGGGTTGGACAAAAGTGATTCTTTCTATTGACTACTGGGCAATTCGGCGATGAGGTATAAGGGAACTTCTTCACACAGA
>JAGWBV010000142.1 GCA_021295715.1 Candidatus Poribacteria bacterium
TTCGTTATTTAGCATATTCAATGATTAACTTTCGTGTAACTTTCAACGATTCTTAACTTCTACTCGCTATGAGTTCAATACCAAGTTTTAACTCGCAAACTCCCTCAAAATTGGATAATCTAAAACGGATGCGACTTCCGTCCAAGCTTCTTTGCTATTCTCGTATGAAAGGTCTGGTATGAAGCCGAAGTCAAGATAAACTTTGATTGCTGCCATACGCCCGGTTGACGTGCCGAGAAAACAGCACTCGTGAGACTGTTTAAGACGCTCCATCGCTACAGACATCAGCGGTTTGGAAAGTCCGTTTCCTTGGTAGTCGGGATGGACCGCGACCCAGTGGATCTGTCCCCACACCTCTCCATTCATATCTTGCCACCATGCCGTGGTTGTTCCTATTTCCTCGCCTGCGTCCGTGGTTAGGTAAAAACTTCTATCCTCCATCACTGAGAGATAGTGTCCGAACTCACGATTAAAAAGTCCATCGTCAATGTCAATGTAGGGTTCCGCAGCTTGCAGAATCCGTGTCCAGATATGTCCCTCATCCCGACGATAATTTCGGATTGCAAATCCGTCTGGAATCGGAAATTGCGGGATATTGTCCATGTTCTCACGAATCATTCTAACGCTATAGTTCTTCATATTGGGTGTGGGAGTGCCGAAGATGCAGTTCTGAAAGCCTGTTTTATTGCGCCTAATATAACATACGCTATAGAAAAACGGCAAGGATAAAACGTAATTGCTTTTCTGGCAGGTTGCATGATATGATATATCTATTATGGAAAAATCGCCTGCCCACACCCCAATCTATACCATAGGTTACGGAAGTCGTTCGATTGCGGAACTCATCGAAGTGCTACATCAGCATGAGATCGCTTACCTCATCGATGTCCGTTCTGCCCCCTACTCGCGCTATAAGCCGGAATTCTCGAAAGCACAACTCGCGAAGGAACTCGAACAGCACGACATCCGCTACGTGTTCATGGGAGATACACTCGGCGGTAGACCTGACGATGAAACGTGTTACGTCAACGGGAAACTTGACTATGAAAAGGTCAAGGAGAGGGAGTACTACCAACACGGTATCGAACGCCTGCACACTGCATTCTTGCAGCAATACTCTGTTGCCTTGATGTGCAGTGAAGGGAAGCCGGAGGAGTGTCACAGATGCAAACTCATCGGGGCAACCCTTACAACACAGGAGATACCGGTCATCCATATCGACGAAAATGACGAGCCAGTGTCGCAGGAGCAAGTCATTGAACGTCTGACAGGCGGGCAATTGTCGATGTTCGGGGAAGAGACGTTTCATTCTCGGAAAAAATACACTTAATTCCACTCACTATGAAAATCAAAATTGTCACCATCGGCGTATACGGCTTTGACGAATCCAGTTTTTTTGACGCACTCTGCAAGGCAGAGGTCGATACGTTTTGTGATATTCGCAATCGGCGCGGTCTCCGCGGTGCGACTTATGCATTCGCCAACAGTGCGAGATTGCAAGCGCGTCTGTCAGAATTCGGCATCCGATATATCCATCGAAAAGACCTCGGTCCGACGAAAACCGTTCGAGACAAACAGGCCGCAGCTGATAAAGCAAGCAAAACCGCTAAACGCAAACGCATCAGATTGGGGGAAGCATTTATTGCAGCATATCACACCGAATGCCTTGCCGAATTTGAGCCCCAAGGTCTGCTGGATGAACTGGAATCGGATGCCAAAGTCGTTGCCCTCTTTTGTGTGGAAACCGCACCGGAGGCATGTCACCGCTCATTGGTAGCGGCTAAACTGGCGAAAACACTCGATTTGGAGGTCGAAGACATTTTACCGTGAGAGTCCTCATTGTTGCGAAGACCCGAATGGGAAGCGGCGCGTGCATCGGCGCGATTACAGAAAAAGGGGAAAGCGTTCGGCTCGTTCCGTGCAATGCTGATCCACATGACGGCGCGAATCGGGAATATGAGGTTGGCGATATTTGGGAGATTACGGGTGCGCCTGAAACTTCACTGATTCCACCGCATAACGAAAACTTTGTCGTCCATAAAAAATCGCGCCTTCACACCACAAAAGACATGAAAGATTTGGTGAGTGCTATTGAACTTTTGATGCCACCAAAAACTGGGCATCCACGAGTGCTCTATGAAGGTTTATTGCAAGACACTGAGAGCGGTAGACTTCACATCGTTAAACAAGGCGGCATCCCATTTTACAGTACCACATTTTGGAGGACAGATCAGCCACTAACCCTTGATATAGAGAAGCACAGGCCCCGATATCGCTACCCTACAGAAAATGGCGGATGCACATTTACTTTCGGCGGTTTTCAAGAACCACTTGAGACAATTCCTGCAAACACGCTCCTGCGCGTGTCGTTAGCGCACTGGTGGCGACCAGAAGATAAACCAGAATTAGAAGAACGCTGCTACGCCCAAATTTCTGGCTGGTTTCTTGAAGAGGAAAGACAGGAAGAACGAAAGCCTTCTCGTGAAGAGAAGTTGCCTCCATCCCAAACGCTAACGCAAAATCCCTTAGAAATTCTCAAAAACGTCTTTGGGCATGAAGAGTTTCGTCCATTTCAGGAAGAGATTATTAAGCACATTCTCAAAGGACAGGATGCGTTAGTCGTTCTACCGACAGGCGGTGGAAAGTCGCTCTGTTACCAATTGCCTGCACTCATCTTTGATGGTTTGACTGTTGTTGTTTCTCCTCTAATTTCGCTTATGCAGGACCAGGTGGGACAGTTGAAACAGAGAGGTATTCATGCTGCCTTTCTCAACAGCACCCTCCACTACTCTGAACAGGAAATCATTATGCAGCGTGTCAAACAGGGTGAAGTGAAACTGCTGTACATGGCACCTGAAACATTGGTGAAGCCCGGAACACTATTGAAACTCGATAGATCAAATGTAGCATGTCTCGCGATTGATGAAGCCCACTGTATTTCACAATGGGGACACGATTTTCGTCCAGATTATCGGGAGTTGGTTTCTATTCGCGAGCGATTTCAAAACGCTGTCTGCGTCGCCCTAACAGCGACTGCTACTCCACGGGTTCAAAATGACATTAAAAAATTACTCAAGTTTGGCAACGAAAACCAGTTCATCGCCAGCTTTGATAGAGAAAACCTCTTCATCACCGTTGAGCCAAAAGTTGAATTACTTGAGCAGACATTCGCGTTTCTCAATACGCATCGTGAAGGGTCTGGCATCATTTATTGTCAGACAAAGAAACAGGTTGAATCCCTATGCCGTAATTTAACGGCTCGGCGGATTTCAGCACTCCCTTATCACGCAGATTTGGATGGCGAAACCCGAAAACAGAATCAGGACGCTTTCATTAAGGGTGATATCCGAGTGATAGTCGCCACAATCGCTTTCGGCATGGGTATTGATAAGGCGGAGGTCCGCTTTGTGCTACATGCAGGTTTGCCGAAGGACCCTGAATCTTACTATCAGGAAATCGGTCGTAGTGGCCGGGATAGGCTTCCGGCGGACTGTCTACTTTTGTTCAGTTACAAGGATGCGGATACTATCAACTACTTCATCAATCAAGGCGCGCAATCTGAAAAGCAGGGACGACAGGTACGCTTACAGACGCTTGTTTCATGGTCAACTTCAATAGAATGCCGCCGGAAAGTGTTATTAACCTATTTTGGAGAATCATACAAGGAACAGAATTGCGGGATGTGTGACAACTGCTGTAAGGTAAAGATAAAGAGGGCGAACATGACAATTCCCGCTCAAGACTTTCTATCAAGTGTTTCTCAAACAAATGGGCGTTTCGGAGAAACACATATTATCAATATACTGCTTGGCTCAAAGGCAAGGAAGGTCCTCAAAAACAACCATGCCTTGCTCTCCACCTACGGCATCGGCAAAGAGTATAGCAAAGTACAGTGGAAACATCTGGCATTTCAATTGCTCCAACATGAACTCTTGAAGCGGGATGCACAATACGGCAGTCTCTACTTGACCCCAAAAGGAGAGAGAGTACTCAATGGTGAAGAAGAGTTTCGGGGGATTTCGGTAGGTTCAACAAACAGCGTAAGTGAAAACTCAGACGCTCAGAAAGCAGCATCTAAAAAACCCAACACATACGCTCAGAAACTTTTTGAGAAACTTCAAGACAAGTGTAAAACATTAGAAAAGGCAGAGCAAGAAGGGATTTTCACTAATAGGATGTTAAGAGAAATGGCAACCTCTTTTCCGAGAACCAGAGAGGCATTCGCGCAGATTCGTGGGGTCAGTCTCAGGAAGATGAAAAAATACGCCGATGATTTTTTGGGATAGATTCGATAGAGATCAAAATTGGCGGTTTGAATGCTGATGATGCTACATCCAAAAAGCGAGATGAATACGCACACGATCTTTTTGAGCAACTTCGAGACAAATGTAGAATAGTGGCAAAGACGGAGCAAAGACGGATATTCAATGAGAGGACATTAAAAGAAATGGCAACCTATTTCCCACAAACTGAGGAATCGTTCATCAAGATTCATGGTGTTGGTCCTAAGAAAACAGAAAGATACGCTAAGGTATTTTTACCTATCATCCAAGATTATTGTAAGAAACATGGTGTGAAATCAGTAAAGAACACAAATGAAGCACTGAATACATCTGAGACAGCATCTGAAAAACCGAACGAATACGCTCCGGAACTTTTTGAGCGACTTCGAGAGAAGCGCAAAACGATTGCTGATGAGGAAGGGGTTCGGCCGTTTGGTGTCTTTTGGAACAGGACGTTGGAAGCGATGGCAACTTTTTTTCCATAAACCAAAGAAGAATTTCTACAAATTCAACATGTTACTTCCGCGAAAGCCGAGAAATACGCCGATGATTTTTTACCAATTATCCGTGACTATTGTGAGGAACACTGTCTTTTGTAAGCATTCGTCTTCTCAAAGGTAGAGATTTTCTTCGCTCCTTATCGAACCGTCTTTCATAGCAGGTTCCTCCAGCGTCATATCCAAGACATAAATTATTGAAGAACGAAATAGCCTTGGTCCCAGAAAAAATAAGTTGTGTTTCTGCGGGACAGGGTGTATAATAATCGTATATGTTGGACACCAATGAAGTTCTCTCTTTTTTTCGGGACTCGCTTGGACAGTTTTCAGATAGGAGTGCGAAATGGCTGTTATCCAACCCAGAGAACCTCCGAGGACTCCTTGAAATCATCGGTAGCGATCTTGCAAGTTCTCTGGATTTCAGCAAAGTCCAACGCGTCAACACCACTTTTATCGCCGATAACCTCCGCGAACAAGAATCGGATCTGGTATTCCTCTTACCTTTCCGGGACACCAATGAAACAGAGGTGCTGATCTACATACTCATTGAACATCAATCTACGGTAGACCCTGTGATGGGGTTTCGGTTGCTGTTTTATATGTGTCAGGTCTGGGATCAACAGCGTCAGAAGTGGGTATCCGAGAACGTCCCGAAAAGTGAGTGGCGATTTCGTCCGATCATTCCAGTGGTGTTTTACACGGGTCAACCTAAATGGCAAACGCCCCTCTCGCTTGAGGCGTTGATGGATGTTCCGCAGGCATTGCTGCGATTTATTCCAAGGTTTGAGACGCTTTTTCTCGGTGTCAAGAGCGAACCCGATGCGAATCTCGTGAGGACGGATAGTCCGTTCGGGTGGCTAATGACGGTTTTCAAACGCGAGGACGTTCCTGAGACATCCATGTTCATCTCTGTATTAGAACGGTTGGGGAAACATCTCGGCAATCTCAGTGAATCGGATCGTGGGTCGTGGGAGCAGGCGATCTACTATCTTTACCTGTTAGTTTTCTATCGGCGTTCAGTTGAAGAACGGGGCATCTTAGAGCAGATTGTCTCTGAACACCACAAGGCTTTGGAACTCTCGGCACAGGAGGTAGAACTCATGCAAAGCATGGCAGAACATTACTTAGAGCAAGGTATAGAGCAAGGTATACAGCAAGGGGCACGACAAATGAGTATTGAAAACACCCTTGCCACGCTCAACGCCCGTTTCCCAAGGACAGATGTCAACGCCCTGAAACCGAGCCTCGAAGCCATCGAGGATCTCAATCGTCTCAAGCAGTTGAATCTCATAGCTTCCATCGCTAAAACTTTTAACGCTTTCCGAGAACACTTAGATGCATAACCGAAGGGTCGAGATGGGGTCTCTGACGACATAAAGGTTGAACGCCTGCACACTGCTTTCTCGCAACAACAATCTGTTGTCCTGATGTGCAGCGAAGGGAAGCCGAAGGAGTGTCACAGATGCAAACTCATCGGCGCAACCCTCATAATGCAGGATATACCGGTTATTCATATCGGCGAAAATGACGAGCAAGTGACGCAGAAGAAAGTCATTGAACGTCTGACAGGCGGGCAATTGTCGATGTTCGGCGAAGAGACGTTTCACTCTGATTCGCCGCGTATGGGTTAAATCTGGATGGTCACTTCCTTGTGCTGGCTTTCCACTGCCCGGCGAGCTTCTTCGCGATTGTACGCTATCGTTTCGCGAAGTGGAATTTCCAAAGCAACCAGCAGTTCATTCCCGGTCCGTTCTTGACAATTGACACCGGGAATTTCTTGCACCCACCCGATCCACCAACCGTCACTTTGTTGGATGATAGCAGTGTAGTTCTGTTGCATCTTTTTCTTCAAACGATTAGATGTAGAATTTGAATTGCGGTTTACGATGGAAAACAGTGGGGTTTGAGATTAGAATTTCCCCAACGGCATCGGAAAAACGTACGGTAACAGGTTGAGATTCCCCTAGTTTGCACGTATTATAGTTCAATTTTGTTAAGCCGAAAATATCCTGTGCGACTCTTTCTATCGGTGCGTCTCCGTGTTGAATATCAATCCGTAATGGAACCGGGGTTTCCGCTCCGTCATAGGTTGCAATTCGAGGCTTGAATCCACTTCCCCATAACAAACCTGCTCGGCTATTAAGCCTCCAAAATGTCCCTCTAAGGACTGGTCTGGTCTCCGTACGAAATAACATCGGCGTATGTCGACGATCTACACGAACCCTCACACCAACGAGTTTAGTTCCCTTTGGACACGCTTTTTGATAACCGGAGAACTCCTCACTATTAATGGTAGACCGTGAATGCAAAAAAACCTCCTTAAGTTGCTTGCCCTCAAGATCTTTGTAAGTCTTTAGAACACCGTCTAAGAGCTTGCAAGCGGCGGATTCACTCAAATGAAATTGCTTCTTTTCCGGTGAATACCAGGGTCCATATTCACCAAGAAATATTATACCATCTCCGGTATCAAGAAACATCTGGGCAGCACAACAAGCGTTTTTCCCAACCTCATGCGTGTCAGTTTTACGAAAAGCAATTCCGATATAACAAACACCGTCGCGAGCAGTAGCAAGTTTCCAAGGCTTTCCACCGCATTTGTAATAAAGCGCAGTGCTAATGTTCCACATACGATCTGATAGGGGGGTGAGGCTGCGTTCCCTGCGTATATTGGTGTCTATCAATCGTAATGTAGATTCGCGCACAATTTGTAAAGGAATTTCATATTGCATCGCGCGCGCCTTAAACTGTCGTCGAAAATCAAGGGATAGGCGATACTGTTGTGGATAAAAATCTGGGAGTAATTCTGTTTGTCCAGCCCTTCTACTTTTTATTCTTTGGGAAGAAGCACGTTCGATAGGATCAGCGACCCGTGACTTTGAACGACAATTCTGCCAGATTTCATCCGGTACAACGCAAATGGCTACGTCAATATTCTCATCAAGTTTGGTTGTTTTTTTCAGTTGTTCAAGGTAATGGTTAGTAACTTCAAACACCCGCTCATATTCATCTGAGTAACGAGAGGTTTCAATGAGCTGATCTTGATCAATTTGATAAGATCTGACCGGTTCACTGGGCCAGTTCAAACAAAATGCCGCTTCAAAACCAGGAAATGGAGACCAAAGTCTCTGATTTCCATTTGGGGCAGAAATGGCGGGACGATTCATAGCATCTGCCCACTTATTAAAGTTAGTGAGCCCCTTGTTCGTTCCAATCACAATATAAGACAACTTTCCTGGTTGTGATGGTAAATCGATGTCAGAGGGACCAAAGGTAGCAAGTCCATCCCGTGGATGTATCATCCTCTGTCCATATCGGAATTCCAATTCTGGTTCATCAAAAACTATAATTGATTCAGTCATCTTTAGATTCCCTCGTCCCTAAGATCTTCATCCAAATATTCCTCGTAACTTCCGAGCAATTCTGTTTGTTCGCGACTAATTTCACCAAGCCTTTCTTCATTGATGCCAACTGGAGCATTGAAATGCAAAGGGTTGGCATCGATAATGATTTGCACATCTTGTGATTCGCCAATTGTTATCTTTCCTTCATCCGCTAGAAACTGACTGACAGCCAAAGTGCGGTTAAACCAATGTTTATTCCACCAGTTTTTACATAGATATTTTCGTCGTGAAACGATCGTGCGATGACCTTTTAACGGTTTGCCTTTTGGGTCTGAAAGGCGAACTCGTATCCGAATAAGAACAGTGAAATCATCAAAAATATCTTGACGAATAAAAAAGTCGGGAGCGAGCGAATATAGGTATTTGCCTCCGGAGGGGTGTTTTCTTTCACCGTTGGCGAGTACATAGGTTTCTGAGTTGTCATCAGGACGGATAAAATTGAGCCGATTGTTCTTCAGGAGGTTCGGAGGAAAATAGAGCAATCCGGCTTCAGAACAGTATTTCAACCCCTTCTGATGACCTTTCACAATCAAAGCTTTCCGGATAAGCTCCGAAACCAAGTTGGATGATCTAATTCTATCTATTCTCTCAACTTCCGGCCATAGACCTCCGCCCTTTTTGGTTATTCTATATTCTCTGGTAATTAAAGCAGGAGGTTTATGAAAACTAAGAAATGTATATGGATCAACTCTTCGGTAACTCCACTCAAACTTGAGTTCATCAAGTTTTTCTTTTGGAATTTCCTTTCGTGCTTTGAAACGATAAATAACCTTCGGTATCTGTTGAATTTGGAAACAGTTTGAAAACAGGATTTCTTTCTCGTCCGATCTAACATCGTCTCCTAAAAAGGTTTCCACAGCAATACGTTTTCCGTTAGGCAGCGATCTTGGACAGTCAATAGATTCCAATTTTTTCAGCAATTGCTCCAGTCCAACAGCCCAATTGTCTTTAAACGTAATGAAGTTCAATGCTCTTGTGACATGGTCCAACTGTGCAGGACTTACACCATCTACATCTAAAGGTATAAGGAAATCTTGCTTACGTTCATTTCCTATATTAAGGGCTAATGCTCTTTGGCGGCCTACCTCAGGATATTTCAGGGACACTCGCGAATACAGACTAATAAACCTGAAAGTTCGATTTTTAATTGTATCGTCAATATCATCCGGATAAGCCTCACCGCCTAACAACTTGAATCGCTCGGACCAAACGAGGTACCCCTCTGTGGTCAATTTTCTAGTTAACCAATCTGCAAACGCTCCATCTTCATCAACAGAACTAATAAAAAGATGGTCTCGTTTCTTTGAGGTATCAACGTGATTTTGAATCGCAAGAAATTCCGGCGGAAAAATACTCGGATGCAGTTTCTTAATTTGTTGATGCCTTACATCAAGAAGAACTTGCAAACGTTCAACACCAAAGAGTTCCAATCGCCAGCCAAATTCCTCCTTAATAGACGCGATTGCCGCGTCTCGCTGATGTGCAGTGAATCTAGTAGTGAGTCAAGTTTCTATTGACAGTTATTATGAAAAGTGGTATGCTGCGTGTCCCTGTCATAAATCCTTTCAGTTGGAGTCTGTGATGCCAGCGAAACGATACCCTGTTAGACTTGACTCAGAGCAA
>JAGWBV010000143.1 GCA_021295715.1 Candidatus Poribacteria bacterium
TCCGAGAAAATATCAAGCGCGCCGCGGAGTTGGGCATAGGTGCTTCACCGACGATTTTAGTGGATAACCATCAATTTCGAGCCAATCAACTCCTGCGAGCGAGTGGAACCCCGTGCCAGTAAGTACAAGGTACGCATTGGATAGACACCGTTCAAACAACCCACAAGGCTGATAAGCCTTTTGGAGAGACATTAGAAAGAATGTCCAGGGGGAGAGCTTCACTCCCGTAGCGATAGTATTCGTCTTGGAAATGGTGTTCCCAACACCGTTTGGGAATCCAATCTTGCTGGCACAGAAGCACCGGCAGAAAGGAGAAAAACCGAAATGAAAAAGAATCTGCGCGGTAAAATCCGCGAATTTGTCCAATCCGAGGAAGGCAAAGTGGGAGTCAAATCCCCACTGACGCTCGGTGCAGCGGTAGGTAGCGTGCTACTCGCACAGGCTATCGTTGGAACACCAACCGAAGCACATGGAGGACTATGCGAAAAAAACTATCATTGCCATGGCGGTCAGATCTGTAAGGGTTTCGTCAAGATTGGCAACAAGGATGTCGGTACATGTATGGACCCGTAACATTGTTGATGTAGATTGCGACGTACACCACCGCAATCTCGTTTATTTTCCAGCGTGTGATAGTTTTGCTGTCACACGCTCCTACAGCTTCTACATGATTATGTCTTTTGAATAATTGACAGAGGTATACACATGAAACTTACACTCATTTTTTGTATTCTCAGTCTGATGCTGTTGTGTGCAAGGGTTTGTTCGATTTTCGCGAAAGCCCCGACGACCCCCAAAATTCTGTTTACCTCCACACGGGACGGTAATCGCGAAGTCTACAGTATGAATCCAGATGGCAGCGAACAGGTAAACTTAACACAACATCCCGCAGAAGATCTTGAAGCCGTTTGGTCTCCGACCGGTGAGCAGATTCTTTTCGTCTCCAATCGCAGGGACCTGCGTCCCAGGGGTAATCGAGACCTGTATCTGATGGACCCTGATGGATCCAACGTCCGACACGTCTTCAAAAGAAAAATAGAAGCTTGGAGAGAAAATCCAACTTGGTCTCCCGATGGCAAACAGTTCGCTTATTCATCTATAGATTGGGGGCGTTTAGAGTTCGCTTGCCACATTGCGCCCCTTGGAGAACAAGAATCGGAATTCCTTGTGGATGGCTCTTTTCCAGCATGGTCGCCGGATGGCACGGAAATCGCCTGTACTGTAGTGGGACGACTCACATTAATCAACGTCCGCACAGGGGCGCAAAAACAACTCCTACCCAAGAATGTGGAGTCTTTCCAACGCGACCCGTCTTGGTCTGCTGTAGGGGACAAACTCGCCTTCGCATGGAATAAACATCCATTGCCACCTCCCAATGCTGAAAAGCGTGTGCACGATGTGTGGCAGGACAAAACAACAATCTACATCATTAACCGCGACGGCACGGACCTCCAGCAGCTCGTCGAGGAAGCCGGTCCCTATGCACAGTCTCCAGCGTTATCGCCGGACGGAAAGGAAGTCCTCTATACACGAGAAATTAAGGGGCATTTCCAAATTTTCAAACTTGATCTAAACAGTGGGATTCGGACGCAGTTGACACATATCCTCGGGTGGAATACTGGTGGCGATTGGTTTGATCCAGCGTATGCGTTACCGGTTTCACCACAACCTCAACTGCTCACGACAACATGGGGAACACTGAAACGAGAATAGGTTTTGTGGCATAACCGACTTGGAACACTTTGATACAAAAGTGGACGTTTACTCAATTGAATCAGTTTACAAGGTTTCCCAGAGAGGAGTGGTCTTTTGTAAATAGCCATTTCTCGCTGGAGATGGGTTTCCCAGCTACGGTTGGGAAGCGAATCCCGCCGGAGTGAGATTTCCGGTAGAAAGAGAGGAGGTGAATCTGAATGAAAACAAATCTCCGCGGTAAAATCCGCGAGTTTGTCCAGTCTGAGGAAGGCAAGGTGGGGATAAAATCTCCATTGACCCTGGGTGTAACAGCAGGAGGTCTCTTGTTAGCACATACTGTTGTCGGCACTCCACAGGCTGAAGCACATTGGGGACCATGCCTGCATGACCATCATTGTCATGGCGGACAGATCTGTGATGGTCACGTCTGGATTGGCAATCAACTAGTTGGTTCATGTATGTAGCAACATTGTTAACATAGGCTGTAGTATGAACCTCTACAGTCTTGCTGACTTTCAGCGCGTGGTATATTTTGCTGCCACGCGCTCTACATGCTGTGTGTCCACCTTTGAGCGATTATAGGAGAATAGATATGAAATGTATGCATGTTTTTTGTCAACTCAGTTTGCTGTTGTGCATCAATATTTCCACATCTTTCGCAAAAGCACCAACGATGCCCAAAATCTTGTTTACATCTGTACGGGATGGTAATCGTGAAATCTACATCATGAATCCGGATGGTTCTGAACAGATAAACTTAACACAACACCCCGCTGATGATCTGCATGCCAGCTGGTCGCCGACTGGTGAACAGATACTTTTTGCATCCGATCGCGATGGCGTTCGAGACCTTTACTTGATGAACGCAGATGGCACGAATGTTCGGCGCGTCTTTAAGAAAGAAACTTACAGAGAGAGTCCGATATGGTCGCCGGACGGTAAACATATCGCTTATGGTGTCGCGGACTTTGAGATTATTAAGTTCACTGTCCACATTGCGGCACTTGGAGAACAGGAATCGGAAGAACTTGTTATGGATGCTTCTGATCCGGCATGGTCGCCGGATGGCACGGAAATCGCCTGCTCAGTAGGAGGACGAATTGTATTTATCAACATTCGCACAGGCGGGCAAAAACGGCTTCTACCCAGAAAAACAATGAATTGGCAACGTGAACCATCATGGTCGGTTGTTGGAGACAAACTCGCTTTTGCTTGGAATAACAATCCATTACCTCCCGACCACATGCCGGGAGAACCTGTACCCAAGGTATGGGTTGACAAACTAACAATCTACATTGCGAACCGCGATGGTACGGGTATCCAACAACTTGTTGATGAGGCGGGTCCGATGGCAGTGAGTCCTGAACTATCACCGAATGGCAAAGAAATCCTTTATACACAGAAAACCAAGGGTTTTCTGCAAGTCTTCAAAGTCGATGTAAACAGTGGCGTTCAAACTCAATTGACGCATAGCGTTGGTTTATTCCTTTTTCAAGCAAATACTGGTGGGGATTGGTTCGACCCCGCATATATGTTGCCTGTTTCACCTCAGCCGCACTTGCTAACCATGACATGGGGAGAAGTAAAAAAGAAATAGTTCTTGTGAGACATGTATATGAAAGCAATACGGTTGTTAGTTTTTATAATATTGAGCTCGGTAATTCTGAATGTAAGTGTTTCTCCGATTTTTGCAAAGGCACCGACGACCCCTAAAATCCTGTTCAACTCCGGACGAGATGGAAATAGTGAGGTATACATCATGAATCCAGATGGTAGCGAACAGGTGAACCTCACACAACATCCTGCCGCCGATCTGCAAGCTGTCTGGTCCCCGACCGGTGATCAGATCCTTTTCATCTCCAATCGCAGGGATTTTCGTCCTCGGGGCAATCGAGATCTGTATCTGATGGATTCAGAAGGAACCAATGTTCGACGCGTCTTTAAGAAAAAAATAAATGGTTGGAGAACAGATCCAACCTGGTCTCCCGATGGCAAACAGATTGCTTATTGGCAACGGTATTGGAACGGGGAAGGCAGATCCGGTATGTATCTTGCAACCTTAGGGAAACAAGATGAGGAATTCATAGGGAAGTACTCCTCTCCGGCATGGTCCCCAGATGGAACAGAAATTGCCTGCCAGGCATCGAACCCACCGGGAACCTGGATCATATTATTCAACGTCCGGACCCGAAAGCACGAACGCCTCCTACCCAAGAAAGCACTCCCTTGGCAAACCGAGCCGTCTTGGTCGGCTACAGGGGATAAAATCGCCTTTGCTGGAAACAAGCAACCGTTACCCGCCATCTTGGATAGGGATCTGCACAATGCATGGAAGGATAAGCAGACAATCTTCACCGTCAACAGCGATGGCACTGGGCTCAAACAACTTGTTGATGAAGCTGGTGCCGATGCTTGGGCTCCTGCGTTATCACCAAATGGAGAGGAAGTCCTCTATACACAGGAAATCAATGGGCGAAGCCAGATTTTCAAGGTTGACATCAGCAATCGGACTCGGATACAGTTAACGCATATTGGAGGGATGATCAGATCTGGGAATTCTGGCGGAAATTGGTTCGACCCAACGTATGCATTGCCGGTTTCACCACGACCCCAGCTGCTAACCACAACTTGGGGAAAGGTAAAAAAGAAATAGCGTTTAGATTTATCATCTTGAAAACACATTAGCAGCGATGTTATTCAAGCGGTGAGGCGTTGGATTTCATGCTTCTTTTTCCATTTACGTAACAAGACTTTCAGGTCTTGGACACTTTCGGTAATCTCTGGCACTTTTTTATTCATCGTTGTTTCACTCCTTTGGAAAGGAAGCAGCAGAAAATAACACATTTATGATATCTGATTCAATCAGATGTGGTATTACTCTTCACCTCTGTTCTATCAGGTTTCTTATTTTCTGTCCGACTGGATGCCCTACTTTCCCAAAATTAGTAGACTTTATCTTCAAAAAACAAAGAGAGCCGGACGATAGGCTTGGCTATACTATGTTTGTTTTTGAATTGACTGATGAGGAAATAACTAATGTCACAATACCCACCATCTCAGGGGAGTTAAAATAATAAGTAAGAATTGTCGCGGAACAGCGGCATGTAGAACGCACGATGTAACCCTCCATTCTTAGTTCACCTTAATTTTCCCCCATGTCGTTGTTAAGGAATGCGCTGAAGGCGAAATCTCTAAGACGTTTGGATGAGACCAAGCTGGGCTTGAATTATTTCCTTCACGCGTAAGTTGCGTTGGGTTGCCACCGTTGAAATCG
>JAGWBV010000144.1 GCA_021295715.1 Candidatus Poribacteria bacterium
ACGCGCAGTCCGTTTCGACTTTAACTTTACAAGCCAGGAACTAAAAGGACTCTTTGAATGGCTCTCGCGGGAGGCTGATCTCACTATCATTGCGAGCGAAGAAGACATTCAAGATAAAAGATTCTCACTTATTAACCTCAACAATGTAACGATTGAAGAAGTCATTGAGAAAATCAAAACCGTCCTCACCCAATATGACCTCACGCTCATTCAAACCGATAGCACACTTTTGGTCACGACCTTCGCACGTGCGGTAGCAACGAAAGGCATTGTTAAAAGCATCCCACCGAACCCCGAACGGGTTGACATGACCGACGAGATACAAACCTATATCATCCAATTAGATACTGTTGTCGCCTCTGAACAGGTAGATCGACTCAAACCGCTTCTCAATAAACAGGCAAATATTTTCGCAGATTCTGCTACGAACGCGCTCGTCATCACCGATGTTGCTTCTAATATACACCGCATTGTTTCTATCCTTCAAATTGCAGACGAAGGTGAACGATTCCCTTTAAAGATTCTCATTATGCCTCTCACTTACGCTGAAGCCGAGCCGTTGGCGCAGACGCTTACAAATGTTTTTCAAGAGGAGGGCGAAGGCGGTGAGGACGGCAACCAAGGACAACGTGGGCGACTCGGCGGCGACGCGGCGCAGGCAAAAGCCGCAGCAGAACAGATGAAAGCTGATGGCACCGGCTATGAAGTGCTTCAAGGTAGAATCAAGATTATCGCCGATGTCAACTCGAATTCACTCGTGCTCAAAGCGTCCGAAGCGAACCTTGTTTTCCTCCAAGAAATTATTAATGAACTCGACATCGCACCCAATGTAAAAACCGAAATACGCACATTCCGACTCAGCTACGCAACCGCTGCAGATGTTGCACAAACCCTCCAAGAAGTACTGACCGGTGATGCGCCGGATAATCGACGCAGAATGGACGCTTGGGATCGCGCGAAATTGAGAACCTATCAACGCGAACAGGGCATCGATACAGCTCAAGGCATTGTGGGTACTGTCAACGTTTCCCATAACGACCGAATCAACGTCGTTGTGGTTTCTTCGGATCCGCGCAACTTCTCTATTATTGAGAAGGTCATCAATGAACTGGATCAGGAACAAACACAGGAAGAAATCAGACTCTATTTTCTTAAGTACGCCGATTCTGAAACGCTTGTTCCGAGTCTGCAAGACCTTTTTGAAGGGGGCAGTGCGGGCGCAGACAGAGATATGCCATGGTGGCGACGCAGGGATCGGGAACCGACTGAAAACACGACTGGTTTCGGTGTCCAAGGCGAAGTGCATCTCGTTGCCGACGTGCGTCTCAATGCTATTCTCATATCAACGAGTGCGCAAAACTTTGAAACCATTGACGGGCTCATCAAAAGACTTGATGTCAACATGCCGGACCAGGAGTGGGGGACTCGCATGTATAAACTCAGGTTCGCCGACGCAAATAACGTCGCTGCTGTCATCAATAACGTCTATCAAGGGAGCTCCCAAAATACCGGAAATTTTTTCTTTTTCCTTGCCGAACGCAACCGGAATCAAACACAAGGTTCGCTCGCTGGCAACGTCACTGCCGAACCTTATCCGACCCTCAATGCTGTTATTGTCTCAACGGCAACGCAACGCAACTTTGAACTCATCACGGAATTTATTAATTCCATGGATGTTCCTACACCAGAAGGACAACAGGAGATTACTGAAGCAATTCGTCTTGAATATGGGAATGCCGATCATCTCCAGCAGGTACTCGAACAGGTCTGGGCAGGAGAGGAAGATGGCGGCGGTTTTAGCTTCAGCCGTTTCTTTGCTTCGGGGGGTCGACAGGAACAGCAAGACATCAACTCCTTACGTGGAAAAGTCACCGTCTTTGCTGATGCGGATACCAATTCGCTGATTATCACGACGCAGCAACGATACTTCGCGCAGGTCAAAGCACTCATTAGGAAGTTAGACTTCGTCCGGGGTCAGGTCTGGATCGATATCCAGATTCTCGAAGTGACGCTCGATGAAACAACCAAACTCGGCATTGAACTCACGGCACAGGAAAACAAGATCTTTGGTGTCTCCGCAAGACCCGGCAACCCACTGATTGGGGAACTCGACTCACAACTCGGTCTTGAAGCAGAGATTTCGGGGTTTAACCTCGGTTTGGTGACCAAGGAGTATATGGCACTTCTCCACACGCTGATGCGCGAGAACAAGGTGCAGACCCTTTCAACGCCATCGCTTTTGACCCGTGATAGTTGGAACGCTACATGGAGTAGCGGTCGCCGTATCCCGTATCTCCAGAGTGTTGATACGACCAGCATTTTAGGTGAAGCTGTTTCACAACCGCTTTTCAACTACGATTTCATTGATCCGCCTGTGGGCATCAATATCTCACTCACACCTTATATCGCCAAGTCACAAGTCGGTGAAGACGGAAAACGGACTATCGGATTGGATATTGAAAATATCAGTGCCAGCAACTTTATTGAGTTTACTGATTTCAACGCACCGATTACCGATGACAACTCCATCAGTGTTTATATCGATGTCGAAGACGGTCAGCAGATTGTTGTCGGTGGCATCATCCGCAAGAAACAGAAACAGGTCGAAAACAAACTTCCGATTTTGGGCGACATTCCCTTCATCGGCAGGCTCTTCAAAAACACCGAAAGTGCTGTCGAAGATGCTGAGATCGTTATTATCATTACGCCGCACATTGTAGACATTAAGAACCCTGAGGACCTCGAAAAACTCAAGGAGAAAGCAGACAATTGGCAGAATAATGGGAACACCGAAATAGAAACAAATGAGTAACTTAGATAGAAAACAAATTTGACATTGGTATAAAAATGTGGAATAATTAATTATAAGACTGATCGTCCTATTCAATAGGCTCGTCAGCCGCTTTGTTGAAGGGAAGAATAATGAAAGTAAAAATTTTATCTACGGAGGGAGGACTGCTATGCGAAAAATTGCTATTCTCGTTGGTTCGCTAATTTCGGTTCTGTTTTTGTACCAGATAAGTCATGCAGAACTTCTTGTAGCGGACGACTTTAAGGGTAAACTCAAAGATAAGTACTGGAAGGGACAGAAAGAATCCTGGGATATCAAAAACGAGCATCTGGAAATCCATCGTGTTGCGGGTGATGGAAACGGTGCCGAGGATTTCGGGTACGGCGTGGTAGCGTTTGAGGATTTTGGGCTGCGTCTTGATTTCTACCTGTTTAACGATGATGATTTCCCGAGTAAAATGGAGCTTCTGTTTCGCGCCAATGAAGATTTACACTTCTATCAATTAATTATCACGCCTGCGAATGGGTTCGGCCGTCCGAACTCAGCGCGCTGGTACAAGCGGGAGGGTGAAGATCGCGGGACCTGGAATGAGTATCGTGACTTCAGAGCCGAATTTCCGTTTCCTGTTCTGACAAAGGAGTGGTACACGCTGGCGTTGTTTGGAAAGGGCAGCACGTTTCAACTCTATGTCAAAAAACAAGGGGAATTAGTGTTTCAAAAGGTTTCAGAATGGAGCGATCCGAAAGACTTACATCCGAAGGGTGTCCTCGGTTTTCACACCAATCAACTTCAACACTACTATATTGACAATCTTTACCTTTACGATAAACCTGACGAGGTAAGCCTCGCTGTTGAACCTTATGGGAAACTCGCTGTAACGTGGGCGGCACTCAAGCAGTAGTCGTTCCAGATTTAGACACAGTGTGTTTGTGAATTCAGATGCAGCAAAGATAAATCTTGGCAATGAAAAAAAGATTTACCTCAATTCATATTTTGGTGTATACTGTAGCATAGGAAGTGTTACAAACAAACGTGTTCATCGTCGTTTAAGGTAAATACCTGCAAATTCTTTTTACTGCAGACAACCGTGCTTCAATTAATCCAAAAAGGAGATAAGTCAACATGAAGCAACTTTTCCAGATTTCGATTCTTAGTCTATTGTTTTTCGTCTTTGCTTTAGCAAGTGTACCAGCGGCAGATTTGGCAATCTATTCGGGACCCACAAATCCGGGTTGGATTTCACAAGACGCTGCCATTGCGAATGCCGAAGCAATTATGAATGACGATCAGATGAAATCCATTTTTGAGAGTATTGAAAATTACGGAGATGGTGACGAAGTAGGCTACGATTCACCCCTGGGTGCATGGATGCAGGCACACACCGGTAACGGACAGCAGGATGTTTTCATTGCAGCGTCCGGGACCGCACCGAGTGCAATCTATCAATTCCCTAACGCAGATCCAGACGGCTCCAACATCGAAAATTTCATTGAGGATGGGAACGTCTTTATCAATGTCGCGGACTGGATCTTGTACATGAGTTATGAAGGTGGAACTCGTAGCGCGAATAATGCTGCCGATGGTGCCGCCAATGTCTTTGATATACCCGGGCTTAGTTTCGGAAACAGAGGTGGACCGCAGGTTCCCACTGATATGGGTGAAAAATACCTCCCATCGCTGGTGGAATTTCAGTCCGATAGACCGTGGCATCTTGAACAGTATGATGGCACTGATTGGGATGTGACTCCCTTTGCTGTTTCAAACGACGATCCCAATTCAGCTGACCCAGCGGTTGCTGTTAACACTGTTTATGGCGGAATCATCGCTGCTATGTGGCAAAAAGCACAACCCGAGTGGGAGGGTGATGACCCACGGGCAAGTGGCGTTATTGAATTTATCGCCAACTGGCTGATGGAAAACGGAAGTATTGCCACCCCAGTAGAACCCCAAGACAAAATAGCGACGGTCTGGGGTAGAATCAAATCCGATCGCTAATTGTCTCTCTGACAAGGTTTCTTACGATAACCGGAATGGCACATTAACGTGCCATTCCAAAAACAACTCACATACTGATGGCAACCGAAAAGGAGTCGTTCCTAAAGGTATCTAAATCTATTTTTCCTTTGCTTTTTCTATGTTTAACGGCAAATGTAGGCATTTG
>JAGWBV010000145.1:0-4580 GCA_021295715.1 Candidatus Poribacteria bacterium
CTCTGCTATATGCTATAAATATCTCCAATTCTCGTATATGGTCTTTCGTCAAAGGCACTCCAACTGGCAGCTCAAGTGTTTCCCGAACTGCCGAGCGTAATGCCGGATCAGGCATCCAGTCTATATTTTCTGCCGAGATACTAAGAACACACAAGAAAAATATCACAATTACAAGAAAAAACCGTTTCATATAAAAAGTCCTCACCTAAAGTCTTATTCGACTTCGTTGTCAAAGGACCACAAAATCACACCCTCTTCTCCATAGTCCCCGGTCAATTGTATGGCTGCAACAGGTTTTAGGTTATCCATCATTGTTGTCTTGATGGATACACTTGAAGCGGTCATGTCACCGGGGTTCTGCCCTTTGCCCGTGATCATGAGAATCGCAGATGCCTCTTTGTCTACCTGGAATTCAATATAGTTATCTATATCTTCTGAAAAGGGTGGATCGTTATGTATCACAAGCCGCCCGCCTGACACTATCAGGTCCCCCTTAACTAAAATATCTTCAAATTCTTGAAAATGACCTCTGGCACCGGCTCTGTTCATATCTCCGGCAAAATAGGCGATTGTTGCGAGTAGCGCGCCGAGTGTAAAAAACACAACTTTATCTTTCATTGAAGATCTCCTTTTAAAAAATAATTTAACGCTTGCAAAATGGGTATTGCGTCTCCCCATGTTCAATCGAGTCCAGTTATATTTCCAAATCTATCTCTTGTGAAGACAACACCGTCCCCTTCGACTATACTTAAGGCAGCCCCGCCTTTCCCAGCCACTGGAAAAATGGTTACGCCTCCGCCCTCCGTACCAATCGTGAGACTCGCCCCAGCACGTCCCTTTTTACCGGTAACGCCTACAATTCCACCCAATTTACCAATCTGAAGCCCCGCACCAGCAGCAGCCCCTATCCCTCCGAGACCGTAACACGATACCCTTCCACCATTTTCATCCGAAAATATGATAACTCGCTGCTCCCCATTGTCCGCGACCACGGTTATGTCTTCAAGCACAGTTAACTTCCGGACAGTCAGTTCATCAATCACCTCAGATCCAGATTGTGCTTCGGTATCCTTGTTCATGTTCCCTAATACAAATCCGGTTAGGGCTATTAAAGAACCCAAAGCCATATATTTCAACTTTCCGCGTAATCTAAACATTGTAGATGCTCCTTGTATAAAATTGTGTGTCGGTCTGATTGTAGTTTTCAAACTTTGATACCCCTCCTCGAAACTATGTCTCCGGCAGTATCCACTTCTTCGCTTCAGATGATTCAACGAAATCGGGCAAGCAAAGTGGTGTGAAAGAAACGGATCGCCCTTTCTGGACCAAAATAGTCGGGCGGGGCAATCTCACTCATATTTTCGATTTCAAACACTTCATCCTATTTTCGTATCAACATTTTGCCGTGTAGAAATAGACACCACTCGCCACGGACTCACCCACATCATTTCTGCCATCCGAATACGCCGCGCGACTCCTGCTCTGATAAATACCAGCAGGCGTTTGTCCCAACGCCAATGTCCGAACCAATATCCCATTTACAGAATAGATACGCAAAGTGACTTCCGCAGGCTCCGACACCTGATAGGGTATCCACGTCTCTGGATTGAACGGATTGGGATAGTTAGGCAGCAATGCCGTCTCTTCTGGAATCAGCAAGGCTAAAAGACTCTGAAGGTAAGCGATACCCTCTCGGAAGGCGACAGAGCCATCATCTTCAACGTGCGCACGCGCTATCCACGCCTGTATCATCGCAGCATCCAACCCGTCTATGCTATCCATAGCAAAAATCGAAGGCGACGCTGAACCCGTTGATTCACCCATGTGCTGTGCAACAAGAATTAAGTCTAAGATGCTGACGACTCCGTCGCGGTTTACGTCAACTTTAGAGGTGGCAGACGCAGCGGCTCCCATGTGCTGTGCCACAAGAATCAGATCCAAAATACTGACCTGTCCATCCGCATTCACATCCCAAAGCGGTTGAGATGCTACTGTGATGATAAGATCACGCATACCAGCAGGAATCACTTCACCTGTATTAGAACCGAGTTGGAAGCTATTCAGTGCCATTTGACTGCTCCCCGCTGCTTTCGCAGAGAACACCACTGACAAGAGGTTACCGGTACCGGTGATCCCGTTTTTGGAGATCAGTGCCGAACTTAATCCCGCAATTTTACCCACAGTGTTATCAATTGTTCCTCGCTGAAAGAAAGTCGTTCCACCCCCTTTTTTGAGAAACCCACCCTCCTTCACTTCGACGGCTTCAAGTACAGTCGGGTCAAACGTAAGATCAAACTGCCATCCTGCTAAATCTATAACCTTTTCAGCGTTGACGCGGACGGTAAAAGTATCGCCGACGCGAACATTCGTGGTATCTGCCGAAAGCGCGAAGCCAGTCCCGGGGGATACTACCGTATATTCTGCGCCGGGTTCAAACCCGAAATAGCCATTAAATTCCCCACCGGAGTTGTGGACGGCAACCAATAATACATTTGTTCCTTGTCACGAGCCCACACCCACCAATTAAGGTTCTCGTGAACGAACTCTCCATTGAGCCAGACCTTATGGACAATATCGCTTCCGGAAAATACCTGTGTTTGCTGTTCACGCGGTGAATACAAGATGATGGAACCATAAACAACGTCATCTATATTATCATCCTCCTCCATATCAATAGCATTCAACATTATGCGGATATTATCTCCTCCCACAGGGGCAATTTTGTGTGAGGTCCACACATTTTCTCCGACACGGTTTCCCTCTGCTGCACCACTTGTTGCGATTCCCAGTTCTGTTACAGCCCCCTCACTCGCCCGTGAAAGCAAATCCACGCCATCCCAAAAACCGGCTCCCCGCACCAACATCCATAACCAGGGTCCATCTATTTTGGGACCTCCCTGTGGGAAACCTGGATTGCCGAACCAATGGATTTCTGTATTCTCGCGTAATCCATCCAAGGGCGAGATATCCGAGATGTTGTTCTGCTGAAGTTGCAACTGTTCCAAGTTGTGTAAATTTGCGAGGGGCGATACGTCCGATATCTTGTTCCGCGCCAGATTTAACTCTTTAAGATTTTTCAAAGATGCCAAAGATGAGATGTCCGATATCATATGGTTGCTCTGTATTGCAAGCCATTCTAAATTAATCAATCCTCCCAGTGGTGAAACATCCGACACACCACTGGAATTAACACCTAATCTTACCAAACTTTTTAATCCTTTTAAAGGTGAGATATCAAGCTCTTTGGAGGCGTAAGTTTCCAGTCTTTTCAAATTTATTAGTCCTGCCAAGGGCGATAAATCAGATACTGGGCTGTTCTTAAATTCCAACCATTTGAGTTTCGTTAATCCTGAGAGGGGTGAGAGATCTGATACAGAGGTCTTCCAGAACCCCACGCCCTCTAAGTTGATTAACCCCGCCAGAGGTGACAAATCTGAGAATGATTTGCCGGTAAGTCTTATCTCTTTTAGGGTTGTTAATCCGGAGAGAGGAGATAAATCGGAGAGCAGATTTTCGTGAAGGTTGATTTCTTCCAGATTTGTTGCAAACTGAAGTCCCTCCAAACTCTGAATATCCATTTCAAACGCATCAAAGAACGTCAACGTTGCCATGTCCTCCGCTGCAATCGCAACGCCGGGTGTTTTGCCGAGTGTTTCTGCGATGGCAGCGCGAAGGTTTGCGTCAGGGATGTGAACGGACTCTCCAGGGATGCGTTCCGTCCTCGGAATAACTGGCTTAACGATACTACTATCAGGAGAACTCAGCACGACAACGATTTCACTGAAGTTCGAGGTCCAAGTATCCCTTTTCACCCCGCCGCTCACACCCGTTAGCACCCCCAATCCTAAGTTTTTTAGACTCGCATTCTCGCGAACTTTCTGGAGGAGATCCGCCGTCTCTAACCCTACTGCGGCAGCTGCATGTGCCGCATCAATCGGTCTTTGAAACGCCTCGTGGAACCGTTGAACGGGTTCAATTCCCCCGAAGTGCCGGTAACGAGCGGTATCTTCTTCTAAGAGCCCGTCCATCTCCGCCTTCTCTACATAGAGTCGTAACGCCCGATCTTTGTTAAAGGGTGGGTTCGGGTTCTGCTCGACAACCGCCCGCACTTCATCTTCAAACGCCTTCATCCCCTCTGTGTGGCACCCGATGCAGGAGAGACCATTACGGACAGTCGGGTCGCTCGCAGCGGGGTTGGAAACGATGCTTATCGGTGCTGCATCCAAACGATTACCGCCGGCATCCACCAGATAGTATGCCTGCAGACCGTTCGGGAGGTTGAAGATAATCTCGCCACCATCAGGTCTGAAAGACAGCGGATGCGTAAAGACATTCTGCGTCCTCACACTTCCAGCAAAGTCGTAACTTTTCCAATACGCCCCATACCGTGAGGTGTGCCGTTCGACAACACGGTTGTTACTCGATACACCCGAATTATTGAAACCCGCACGCCAGACGCGTCTACCTGCTGCGTTCCGAATATTTTCGACAACATTCACTTCCAGTCGGGTCTCCAGCTCATGATCTGTCTGGGGAAGGTCAAGGATATCGTGATAGAGTGGCGGTAAGGAGGCAGTCGC